>CAYVLI010000146.1:0-6699 GCA_964452105.1 uncultured Nitrospinota bacterium | reverse complement strand
GCGAGATCATACCAGAACTCAAGCGTTTCGGCGCACAGGGAATAGTGGAATATCCTCTGAACAAGATCGTCCCCTGACACCCCTTCTCTGAAATCCTGAACCGTGCTATTATATATTGTGAATATTGCTTCCCGTATATGTGGGGAATCGGTGGATATCGTTCTTTTAATCGCTCTATTTTTACTCGTTCCCGCAGTTCTCGGATTGGAGAGGGGGTGCGCTAAATGGTGCTCGATGACATAAAGGAGTTCCTCGTCAAAGGGAGTAATTTCCTGATTTCCGCCCACATAAGCCCCGACGGTGATGCAGTCGGCTCGGTTCTTGTATTCAGCGAGATACTGGATAGGCTGGGGAAGGTCTATCGGGTGGTCCTGCAAGACCCTCCCCCGGAGAAATTCTCTTTCCTCTCCAATTTCCACAAAATCCTCCTATACTCTCCGAATGTGTTGGGAGATTTCAGAGTCGAAAACATGATCGCGCTCGACAGCTCAAACCTCGGACGACTGGGAGAGGTGCGCAAGCTGATTCCACCGGGAGTTCCCACCCTTAACATCGACCATCACGCTGACAACGACAACTTCGGAACGATAAACCTCACGGATAAAAACGCCAGCGGCAACTGCGAGCTTATATATGAGGTAGTAAAGCACCTGAATATGGGATTCGACTCTAAAATTGCCTCTCAGATATATACCTCGATAATGTTCGATACCGGCAGGTTCCGTTTCTCCAATACGAACGGCCCTGCGCTACGAATATGCGCCGAGATGATAGAAGAAGGCGCCGATCCCCACTCCATTGCAAACGCCGTCTATTATGACAAAAACAAAGCATTCGTGATAGCCCTGGGAAAAGTGCTCCGGAACATGGAGCTGCACTTCAACGACAGGGTCGGTTTCATGCACCTGAACCATGAAGATTTGCTTTACGAGGGCGAGGCCATTGAGGACACAGATGGCTTCGTCGATTATCCCCTGCACATTAGCGGAGTGGAAGTTTCTATCTTCGCGAGAGAGCAGGAGCGAGGGAGATTCCGTGTCAGCTTGAGAGCAAAAGATAAAGTTAAAGTAAACGAAATCGCCCATGCCTTCGATGGCGGCGGCCACGACAAGGCCGCCGGATGCAGGCTTCGCGGAGGCCTTGATGAAATCAGGGAAAAGCTCCTGAAAGAGACCGAGAAGCACCTCTAAAACTACATGGCTTAAGCGCCAGTAGCGAGCAGCTACGTCCTTAATAATCCTCTTCTAAAAATGGCGGTAAGAGACTGTCCCAAGTGACTCAGCATGATACACACAGGCCGTTTTGCCTGTCATCCTGAACGAAGCGAAGGTTCTTGCAAGCTAAGTAGCTAATCAGGGGAAAAGAGTATGAGATGTTCCGGTTGCCAGTCAGAGATCAGAGAAGGGGCCAGGTTCTGTACCCGGTGCGGCAAAAGATTAAGCAACGTCTGTCCCCATTGCATGGACTTTACCTGCGAAGGGGATAAATTCTGCGCAAATTGCGGCGCAAACCTCTCGCAAGCATCGGCTGCAGCGGAGCCACGAATTAAAGAGGGAACGGACGCCCTTCACCTCGAAACACATCTCCTGAGGACAGCCCAGGAAAATATACCCGAGGAACTGGCCCATAAAATAGAAAAGAGCAAGAGGTCGCTGGAAGGGGAGCGAAAAAACGTCACCGTCCTCTTCGCCGATATCAGCGGTTTCACGTCCATGTCAGAGCTCCTGGACCCGGAAGAAGTCTCCACCGTAATGAATAACTGCTTCAAGGTCCTGTCCGACTGCATTTACCGCTACGAAGGCTTTATCGACAAATTCATCGGCGACTGTATAATGGCCCTTTTCGGCGCCCCCGTGGCACACGAGAACGATCCCGAGCTGGCCGTACGAGCCTCCCTGGACATGATGCGTGAGCTGGATAAGTTCAACCGAACCCTCAAGGTGAAGCTTGAGAAACCGCTCTCCATGCACATAGGCGTTAATTCGGGCATGGTCATCGCCGGAAGCGTAGGCTCCGATTACAAAATGGACTATACCGTCATGGGTGACACCGTAAACCTGGCCTCCCGCCTGGAATCCGCCGCCTCGAACGGGGAAATATACGTCAGTCAATACACCTACAACCTCACCCGCAGCGTATTCGACTTCGAACCACTGGAGCCGATGGAACTCAAAGGGAAACGAGAGCCGGTCCCGGTGTACAAGGTGCTCAAAGTCAAATCCCGCCGGAAGACTGCAAGGGAAGCGGAAGGTTTCTCGGCCCCCATGGTTGGTCGAAACAGGGAATTTCAGCAATTGCTTTGTTGCCTGGAAGACCTCATAAACGGAGAGGGGCAGATTATAACCGTCCTCAGTAATGCAGGAATAGGGAAATCACGCTTCTTCGCCGAGTTCAGGGCCAGGGTAAGGGATGCGGGCGTGACCATGGCCAGGGGGAATTGCCTCTCCTACGGCCATTCCATAGCTTACTCAGTATTCCTCGACGGCATAAAAGCCATGCTGGGCATAGAAGAAGAAGACCTCGAGGAAAGCGTCCGCGAGCGCATACTGGAAGGTATCCCACGGCTCATGGGGGAAGAACCTGACCCTCTGTCAGACCGCGCCGGGGACATTATTCCATTTATTGGAAAGCTCTTTTCGATCGAGTTCGAAGGCAAGCTCGGCCAGAAAGTCAGGTATCTCGACCCGCAACAGTTGATGGAGCAGACCTTCCTGGCTGTCCGCAACCTGCTGACCGGAATGGGAGAGAATCGCCCGCTCGTGCTCGCTCTGGAAGACTTGCACTGGGCAGATAACACTTCGCTGGACCTCATCTCATACCTCATGGAGACCACTTCCGAAGTCCCCCTCATGCTTATGTGCATTTACAGGCCCGAAAAAGGCAAACGCTGCATGCACATAGGTGAGATGGCGCAGGCAAAGTGCAGCGACCGATACTCCGAATTCAATATAGGAAAGCTCTCATCCGAGGAGGAGACCGAACTGGTTAAAGCGTTGCTGGGGATGGACGAAATCCCGGAGCGGCTACTGGACGCAGTACACAAAAAAGTCGCAGGCAACCCCTTCTATGTAGAGGAGGTGCTCAGAGCACTAATAAACCAGGGGGCGATAAGGAAGTCGAACGGCCGCTGGATAATAGAGGGAGACCTGGATAGCGTGGAAATCCCGGATACCGTGCAGGGCATGATCATGGCCCGCATAGACCGGCTCGATGATTCCCTCAAAAGCGTGCTTCAGTGCGCCTCCGTGGTAGGTCATGCATTCAGCACCGCTGTACTCTCACGACTCATTCCTGAAAACCTGGACCTGTTTCTCGATGTGCTGCAGGACATGGACCTCATCTACGAGAGCAAAGCCTTTCCTGAAAGGGAGTACAGTTTCAAGAACACCTTCACCCAGGAGGTCGCCTACAACGGCCTCCTTATCAAGAGACGCAAGGAACTTCACCAGAGGGTGGCCGAAGTAATAGAAGAAATCCACGGGGGACGTATCGAGGAATACTACGAAGTCCTGGCATATCATTACAGTCGGGCCGAAGCATTTCAGAAGGCATCACGCTACCTCCTGGAAGCAGGGAACAAGACCAGGAACATGTACGCCAATGAAGAGGCTATTAACTACTACAGGGAAACAATAAAGATATTGGAAGACGACCCCTCTCGGGACGTGGGCATCCTCTGCTCGGCTTATGAAGGGTTAGGAGACGTTTACGAGCTTATTGGCGATTACGAAAAAGCCCTCGGCTATTTCAACAAAATAGTTTCACTGGAAGAATCGAGGCGCACCACCAGCGAAGCGCTCAGAAAAACGGGGCGGGTGCACGAAAAGAGGGGAGAAACGGACGTCGCAATGGAAGCATACGAAAAAGCCTTCGCCAGGCTGGGGGAAGACGATGGTTCAGTGGAAATGGCCCGCCTGTGCATGAATACCGGCTGGCTGTATGGCAGGAAAGCCCAGTACGACAAAGGAGTAGAATATTGCCAGCAGGCCCTGGATATCCTCGAGGGGAGCGATAACCTCGCAGACATAGCTCAGGCTCACAACAACCTGGCTGTCCTCCATGAGTTCGAGGGCAGTTGGGAGAAAGCTTATCACCACAACCACATGAGCATAAAGATAATGGAAAAAATCGGCGATAAGCGGAAGCTGGGCTCTTTTTACGCAAGTATAGGTCTCCTGAGCTGGAAGAGAGGCGAACTCGAGGAAGCCGAGAACTATTTCCGGCAGAACCTGAGCCTGATGGAGCAGATCGGGAACTTATACGGTATAGGCGGAGCCAGTATAAACCTGGCTCAGGTCAAATGCAGCCAGAACCTCCTCGAAGAGGCAAAGGAGTTGTGCCGAGAAGGTCTGGAGATACACCAGGAGCTGAAAGTCGAAGGTCGGCTCTGCACTAACTACAGGCTGATGGGCGAAATCTGCTTGAAGGAAGGCGAGCTGGATGAGGCGGGTAGCTTCCTAAAGAAAGCGGAGGAGCTGGCCTATCAGAACGGCTTCAAGTTCGACCAGGCCATGATAAAGCATCTCAAAGGTCTCCTTGAAATTGAAAGGAACAACGACCCATCCACTTACTTCCAGGAGAGCATGGAATCACTGGCAGCGTTGAACCGCACTTATGAGCTCGCCACCGTCCTGAGAAGCTATGGTGAATACAAGGTCGGCTCCGGCCAGGCAGACGAAGGGACAAGCCTGCTGAAGCAGGTAAAAGACATCTTTGAAAAGTTAGGCATCCCTTCTAACTGATGTAACCCACCTTATACACTCACATCCTTCTATTTATCTATTTATTCCCGCCGAGCCAGGTCCTGATAAAGGCCATATCACTACCGATTCAAATTAACCTTTACTGCAGCAGGGTATTCCCGAATCACGCGCCCGGAACTTCACCTTGAACAAACTGCTTGACAAATTTGTCGATGCGGGTAATATAATATACCAACCAGTCAGTTTAGAAAGGAGTCCCATGGGAAGCAAAGGTGAAGCAACAAAAAATAAAATCATAACAACGGCCCGGCGCCTCTTTAAGTATCAGGGGTATAAGAACACTTCTATTGAGGACATCTCAAGGGTCTCGGGAGTTAAAAGAGGTAATCTTTACTTTTACTTCAAAAGCAAGGAAGAGCTGGCATATGCAGCTATCGAGGATGCTCTACGAACGGAAAGCCCCTTCTTAGACAGCATTATGAGGGAAGAAAAAGACCCTCTGAAAAAAGCAGAGTTCATGATAGACGGTATGGTGGGACATATCATCGACCGGGGATGCAAAGGCGGGTGATTCTTCGGAAATTTCGCCCTGGAGCTGGGCGACACGCACAGGGGCCTCGCAAAAGCGGCAAATAGTTTCTTTGTCTTTTGGGATGAGCTATTATGCGGCCTTTTAAACAAAGCGAAATCTCAGGGAAAACTCAGAAGCGACACCGATTGCGAATCGTTGAGCCGTTTGATCATAAGCTGCGTGGAGGGAGCCATTCTCGTGAGCAAGGCATCCAAGGATGCGGAATCATTACGGGAAACCGTAAAAACCCTTAAATCAGTTATCTCTACTTATAAAGTGTAATTTTTTTTTGCCGATATAATATACTGAACAGTCAGTATAATACTCGCACCGGCAAAAAATGTGAAAAGACCGGATGCCGATTGGTGATCCTCCACGAGAAAAATAAGACCTACGGCCACCCTTGTTCAGGATATTGGAACCTGTCGTTTTTATAGCAAATCGCAGGAGGAAGGAACAATGAGTGCAGTGAATGACGATTCAAGGAGGAAAAGAATAGGGTGGCTCTGCTCATACGTACCGGAGGAGCTTGTCATCGCAGCAGGACTGGAACCTGTGCGAATGATAGGACGGGAAGAGGAGATAAAAAAGGCTGACGCCTACATCCCTCCTAATTTCTGCCCTTATCTTAAAAGCATCCTCGATTCCGGCCTCAGAGATGGATTCAAAGACATAGGAGGCATCATTTTTACTAACTCATGCGACGGGATGCGACGGCTGCATGACCTCTGGAACAACTATGTTCAAACCCCTCCTTCCTATATGCTGGAGGTCCCGAAGAACAGGGATGACGTTGCCATAAATTACTTTTCGGAGCAGCTGCTAAAGCTGAAAACATGGCTGGAAAAGGTATACAAAGTAGATATATCAGACGACAAACTGGAAGATGCGATCTCAGCAATGAATGACCGCAGGTCAGCGATCATGGAGCTTTTTGAAAAGCAAAAAGAGCTTCATCCCCCTCTTGAAGGCAGCGAGCTATTGGAACTCTGCCTGGAAGAAATGACTCGCCCAAAAGATGAAACCACAGTAAAACTCAAGACCTTTGCTGAAAAGATAAAAATTTCCGTCTCCTCGGACTCGAAGATTTCCAGGATAATGATCATCGGTAACGTCGTGGATAAACCAGACTTATTCAACATAGTAGAAACAGCAGGAGCATCGGTGGTCGTTTTTGATACCTGCACCGGCCTGAGACACTATTCAGATCCCATAGAAAACAGCCATGACCCTATTAAGAACCTCGCCCTTAGATACCTTCTCAAGCCACCATGCCCCAGAACGCCGGGCTTTGATGAGAGAATCGAGCGTATTGAGCAGTTGACTAAAGACTATTCCACCGATGGAATCATCTATAGCAATTTAAAATTCTGCGATTATGGACTATTCGATTCTCCAGCTATTGAAAAACATCTGCGAAACCGC
>CAYVLI010000145.1:1210-6702 GCA_964452105.1 uncultured Nitrospinota bacterium | reverse complement strand
ATGGCCCTGTTGGGCATACTCCAGAAATTGAGCGGAACTCAAGCAATATACTGGTTCTGGACCACGCCAAGCTGGATAGGCCGCAAACCGGGATTTTTCGGGCCATTCGTAAATCGTAATAACTTCGCCGGGTACATGGTGATGGCCCTGCCGCTGACTTTCGGTTTACTGTGGAGCATCCGCACCCATAGATTGGTGAAACGGGATGGCGACGGCGAGTCCGAGACGGAGCGTCTTGAAAGACAGGATGCAGGAATGCAGAAAGGGCTTTTAGGGTTCTTCGCTTTCATAATGGTGGTGGCGCTGTTCATGTCCCTCTCACGCGGAGGGATTCTATCGTTTATTGTGGTCATGTTTTTCATGGCGCTTGTAATGGCGTTCAGACGAGGAGTGCGCCGCAGAGGAAGGGTTGCCTGGTTCATGACAGTCGCGGCACTTGCTGTACTCGTGTCCATAAACATGCCTTCGACCCAGGAACGGCTGAGCACCCTGGCAAACCTCGAGGAAGACTATTCGGCCCTCTACAGGGTGGATGTCTGGAAAGATACACGGAAGATGCTCAGAGACAACCCCATACTCGGGACCGGTCTCGGAACATTCCAGTACATGTTTCCCAGGTACAGGGACCGTTCAGCCACTAATAGATTCTATTGGGACCACGCACACAACGACTACCTGGAAACCTGGTCGGATATAGGTATAATCGGCCTGCTTCTACTGCTCTGGATGGGGTATCGAATATATAAAGATGTGCTCTTCTGCCATATACTGGGGTTGACCGGAGGCGTAGCGCATAAAAGTAAAAAAAGCATATTCCGTAAAAGGAGAGACGCTTCGGCCATAGCTCTGTCAGTCGGCGCCCTGGCGGCAATGACCGGAATACTGGTTCACAGCTTTGTGGATTTCAACCTTCGTATTCCGGCAAATGCCCTGCTTTTTTCCCTTGCCCCGGGCATGGCGATAATCGCCATTCATCTGAGGCACACGCCTGACGGTGATTATCTTAACATGAGGCAGGTTAGAGTTTCCCTCCGTCCCTGGATGAGAGTCGTCCTGGTGCCTGCACTGGCGGCCCTGGGTCTGGTTCTGTTCTGGTGGCCGGTGGCCAGGCCTTTGAGAGCCGAACTCACATGGAAGGAAGCAAAAGCCATGCCTCTTTCAAGCGATATTAACGTTGAAGGAAAACGTTTGAAGCTCCAGCAGAAAGCCGCCGCCCTTGACCCCGCCAATGCGCTCTACCAGGCGGTGCTTGGTGATTACCAGAGGGGAATGATGTACAGGATGTGGGGGGCCGACAGGTATAAATACGCTTACTACAGGGAGGAGGCGGAGAAAAGTTTTAACACCGCCATCAATCTCAATCCCACCAACGGGTTCTACCACACCCGGCAGGGATGGGTGCAAAACGATTTAAAAGATGAAAAAGCGGCTTCAAGAGAGTTCTTTTTGGGCGCTGAATATGATCCCACCAGCGCTTATGCGCACTGGTCACGCGCTAATTGGGCCATGAGGATGGCCTCGCATGATCCATCCTACCTGGATACCGCAATCCTTGAATATAAAAAAGCCATAGCCATCAGGCCTTTTATCGCCAGGGAAGCCCTGAAAAGCTACTCCAAATTCGCCAGAAACTTTGATGAGCTCAAGCAGATAATACCGCCAATCAGGGAAGCGCATGAGGAATTGGCACGTTTCTTGCTTGACGAAAAGCTGTGGGAGAAAAACCGCCGGGCTTTTAAGAAACATGTTATGGAAGAAGCAGATAGCGCCTCCTATTATTTAACTCAAGCCAGGATGGATTACAGCAAAGGGAAATACAAGGAGGCGATCGAGACTCTCGTAGAGTTCATCAAGCTCAATGACGCAAATGCCGAGGCCCATTTCTGGCTCGCCCTTTATGCGGATCAACATGGGCGCGAGCTGGGCTACTATTGGGAATTTTCAAAGAAACACTTTCAGGAAGCCATTCGCATAGACCCTGTAAGGGCTTTTTACAGAAAGTGGTATGGCCGGCATCTCTATTATCATGGGGAATATGAAAAGTCCGCAGAGCAATTATCCATCGTGCTCCGCAAGGGAAAGGATGGAATGGTCTATCGCATGCTGGGAGACGCCTATAGGGCCATGGGTGAGACGGATAAGGCTATTGTAAGCTATCGACGGGCGCTTCGGTTATCGCCCGATAACCTGCAATTTATTGCTTCTCTCGCTAAAACATACTACAAAGATGGCCGGTACCTGAGTGCGGAAAAGCAGTTCTCCAGGATTCTGGAGCTGGACCCCAATAATCAGGAAGCCGCTAAATATCTTAAATCGATCTCCATAGAAACCAAAAGGTACTTAACTCAGAGGCCGGAATAATGGATGTCTACCTGGTGACGGGAGGAGCCGGATTCATCGGCTCGAATATCGTGGAAGCCCTGTTGGAGCATGGCCTGAGAGTTCGTGTTCTGGATAACTTCAGCACCGGCAGGAAGAAGAACCTCGTCTTTCCGGAGATGGGAGATGTCGTGGGGAAGGGGCTTGTGGAGCTTATAGAGGGCGATCTGCTCGATGAGAAGATTTGTACCGACGCCTGTAAAGAAGTCGGCCACGTTTTTCACCTGGCAGCCGTGGGCTCAGTGCCCAGGTCCGTGGAAGACCCCGTCTATACCAACGACGTGAACATAAGGGGGACTCTGAACATGCTTATAGCCGCCAGGGATGCAAAGGTGAAGCGGTTTATTTACGCCTCCTCGTCGTCGATATACGGCAATTCGGGCGATGCGCCCAAGGTGGAGACTCAGACGCCCATGCCCGCTTCCCCCTATGCCGTGTCCAAGCTGGCGGGAGAGCAATATTGTAAAGTATTCGCGGAAGTCTATGGCCTGGAGACGGTAAGCTTGCGCTATTTCAACGTGTTCGGGCCGCACCAGAACCCCGAGTCGCAGTACGCCGCAGTTATCCCCAAATTCATCGGGCTGGCATTAAGAGGAGAAACCCTGGAAATACACGGAGACGGCGAACAGAGCCGCGACTTCACCTACGTGACTAACGTTGTTAAGGCCAACATCACTGCAATAACCAGAGAAGGAATAGGTGGTGAAGTGTTTAACGTGGCTTGCGGCAAAAAGATAACCGTCAATGAGATGGTGTCGCACCTGGAATCGGCTGCGGGAAGATCGGTAGCCAGGATAAACACCAAACCCCGGCAGGGGGACATCAGGTGCAGCATGGCGGATATTTCGAAAGCGAAGAAAAAGCTCGGCTATGATGTAGAGGTTGATTTCGAAGAAGGCCTTTCGAGAACCTTTGGCTACTTCCTTCAAGGCAATTTGGCTCCTGCATCGGGAGTTGGCGGGGGCGAGGTAAAAGATGGCGGGTAAGCATGAGATTACCGGAGGCGCGTCTCAACCGGCTGCAGGAATTTCGTTCAGCGAGTCGATACGGTCGAGAATCGAGGAAAGCATAGAGGCAAAAAAAGCTCTGATGGGGCAGGCGGAGATGATAGAAGAGATAGCCCGCCTTATTATCAGAGTTTACCGCAGTGGAGGGAAAGTCTTTCTCTTCGGCAACGGAGGGAGCGCCGCCGACGCCCAGCACATTGCAGCGGAGCTATCGGGCAAATTTTATCTCGAGAGAGCCCCGTTGCCTGCGGAAGCTCTTAATACGAATACATCGGCTGTTACGGCCATCGCTAATGATTACTCCTTCGATACGGTCTTCGCAAGGCAGCTCGAAGCCAATGGCAGGGAAGGCGATGTCGCAATAGGCATCTCCACCAGCGGAAACTCCATAAACATAATAGAGGGCCTTAAAATAGCCAGGCAGAAGGGTATCGCCGCCGTCGCCTTGACCGGCCGGGACGGCGGAGATTTAAAAAGAGTTACGGACCTCTGCCTCAGCGTCCCCTCTGACGATACGGCCAGAATTCAGGAATGCCATATCCTGGTGGGACACATCGTATGCGAACTCGTGGAGAGGGAGCTGTTCTACGAAAATGAGTGAACGAAGACAAACGAAGGGAATGAGAAGGACGCTGAAACCGGGAAGGTGGATTTGGCAGGTCATCCCTTGATAGAACGAACCTCTAAAAGGATTCTTGATTCAATACATACTGGCTGGCTATAAGAGCTTTCAGGTAAATGGTATAATTGATATTAGCAGGAGAGAGGCGTATCATATGAAGTTCGAAGGCAAGTATGGTAAGACACTTGACCGATTCACCAAAAGTGTGGTGGCGGAGCTTGGCAGTTCTGTAGACTCCATGGTGGTCTATGGCTCCGTTGCCAGGGGAGAGGCCAGGGAAGATAGCGACATCGATATCCTGATCCTCAGCAAGGAAGGAAGCAGGATAGCAAACAAAGTCCTGGAGATAAATTATGACTTGGACCTCCAGAGCGACACGGTCTCTATCCATATCTATTATACTCCGGAGGAATTTGAAAAGCTTCTTTCTGTGGGCTCTCCATTTGCGGAAGACGTAGTTAATCAGGGCGTGGTGCTATATGACAATGGAACATTCCAGAGATTACGTGAGCAAGTGTCTGGAATCAGCAGATGAAATGCTTGAGGACGCCAGGCTATTACTGGAGAAGAAGAGGCTTAAATCTGCTGTTGACAGGGCCTATCAGTCAATGCATCACGCGGCGCAAGGTATTTTATACAAACTTAAGGTTAAGCTTCCTAAAACCCATTCGGGATTGATAGGTCTATTTGGCAAGCACGTTGTCGGCGCAGGGCTGATTGAACCAGAGTATGGCAGGATGCTGAACAGGGCTTTTGAACTGAGATAAAAGAGTGATTACGAAGTCTTTTCAACTATTGGCCTTGAAGAAGTGCAGGATGTCGTGGACAAGGCAGGAGCCTTTGTAAGGAAAGTAAAGTGGCTTTCCGTTAAGTAGTGGCGCCCGGATGGCGCATTGAAAGGATTTGCGGACTTCTGCCTCAGCGTCCCCTCTGATGATACGGCCAGGATTCAGGAATGCCACATCCTCGTTGGACACATCGTATGCGAACTCGTGGAGAAAGAACTGTTCGGTAGGTGAGGTGTAAATTATCAGCCCCTGCGCATATATCTATCTCTTAAAGTTTCTTAAATAAGTGAACCAGCTTCAATAGACTTGCAGACAAATGAGCATACAAAAAATCGTAGATAAAAATAAAGAAGCCGAACGTTTGTTGGACTCAGGAGGATTTCCCTCCGTAGTACTTGTTGATACCACTAACTACTGCAATCTGGCCTGCTCCATGTGCGGCCATAATATTATGACACGAAAAAAAGGCATCATGGACATGATGCTCTTCAGGAAGATAATGGACGAAATAGCCGAGGTGGACAAAAACACTCGAGTATGGATGGTCTTCTTTGGAGAAGCGCTCATCCTCCGGTACAAACTATACTGGATGATTCACTATGCCAAGATGAAAGGCCTTACCGATGTCGTAATCAATAGCAACGCCAACCTCCTCGATGAAGACGCCTGCCTGGGCCTCATCGAGTCGGGTCTCGA
>CAYVLI010000145.1:0-1110 GCA_964452105.1 uncultured Nitrospinota bacterium | reverse complement strand
GAGATAATCGATTTAAAAAAAGAAGAAGAATATATTTCACAGTATGTTCGTTTAAGGAACATATATGTTGATCTTCTATTAACATCTCCTGTAACTGTGGAAGAAACAAAAAAATGGTTGAAAGAGACTGATGTAGAGATAAGAGGAATAATCAAAAATGAAACATTATGTGGTGTCGTAATATTGTATTTGAATAAGCAAGGAGAAGTTACCTTTTTTGTGAGCGAACCTAACAAGGGATTCGGAAGCAGGCTTCTCAGGATAGTAGATAAAGTAGCCATAGGAAAAGGGCTCGATGAAGTTTGGGCCTGGGTGCTGGATGATAATCATATAGCTCAGACGACATTTAAAAAAAACGGGTATGTCCAGCAGAAAGTGGTCACTAAAAAGCATCATGATAAAGAATATAAAGGGATAGTCTATAAAAAGTATCTAAATTGATTAACGAAAGGTTAGATAATTGAGTGACATTTCTCATATGCCTGATAAATATGATTTCAAAGAGGGAGCAAAAGAATTCCCACTGATGGTAGTGGCGTCTGTCACTTACGTTTGCAACGCCAGGTGTCCCCACTGCCCCTATACCAATTCCGATATCCGCAGCGATTACGCCGATGTGCCGTTCATGTCCAGAGAGATCTTCAGGAAACTGGCCGACGAATGCGGTAAATACAAATCGTTCATCAGGCTCTCCGGTGGAGGGGAACCGCTGCTGAACCCCGAGATGATAGAACTGATAGAATACGCCAAATTGGCCGGAGCGCGCATAGGGCTTATAACGAACGGTTCGCTCCTCACCCCTGAAAGAGTCGACCGCCTCCTGGCCTGCAATACCGACGCAATAGAAGTTAGTGTGGACGCTGCCGACCCCGAGACCTACGCTAAAGTCAGGGCGGGCCTCGACTTCGCCAGGCTTATGAAAAACATAGACTATACCTTAAAGAGGAGGAACGACCTCAAATCGGAGTCTAAGGTGGTGGTCAGCGTGGTCAACCAGAAGGCCGTCGAAAACCAGTTGCAGGATATCGTCAAATTCTGGAACGGCATGGTGGATAACGTGATAGTCAGAAAGTACCTCACCTGGAACATACTCAATGAAGAGGGCTCCGG
>CAYVLI010000144.1:0-6801 GCA_964452105.1 uncultured Nitrospinota bacterium | reverse complement strand
ACGCCGAAAGCGGCCATCCACAACATATCCAGTATTATAACCGGGCCGGATGATCCCAGCACCAGGCCTCGTGAGGCATTAACTGCATGGTTTAGGGGCGAGAACCATGCCAGTTTCTGCACCCACCCGGGAAACCTTGTAAGCGGGAAAAAGACGCCCGATAGAAAGAACATGGGGGAAATGAGGAGTGTGAAATAGTAGTTGAAGAACTCGTAGCTCGGAGAGATGGCCATGGCCGTCATGCCCATGGTGGAGAACAGGAAACATTCCAGGATGATGACCAGGGGCAGAAAGATAACCATGGGAGAATGGACGAGGCCGAAGAGGGAGATTATCATTAGCATGACCATGCCGCTCAGAAGACCCTTGGTCGTCCCCCAGAGCACTTCACCGCCGACCACGTCTCCAAGGTTAAGCGGTGTGGCCAACATGGCTTCGTAGGTCTTGTGTTCGGACATACGGGTGTAAGCGCCGAAGGTGCACTCGAAGGTGGAGGCGAACATGGCCGAGGAGACCACCAGGCCGGGGCCTATGAACTGAATATAAGACGTCCCGTTTATGTTCTGTAGATAGGCGCCGACGCCAAGCCCCATCCCTATCAGGTAGAGGAATGGCTCGCCCAGGTTTCCTATGAGGCTGGCTTTAAAGAATTTCCTGTAGGAGTCCCTGTTGCGCTGCCAGACCTTGATTGCACGCCAGGAGACATCGGGCGGTTTAAGTAATGACCTCATTTCCTCAGCCTCCGTCCGGTCAGTTTCAGGAAGAGGTCTTCCAGCGTTGCGGGCCTGTGCAGAAGATGCCGATACCCTTTGTTCCAGAGGCTTTCCATGTAAGTCTTCCCATTATCACAATAGATGTAGACCTTATCTGCAGCGGCCTCAAACTTGATGTTTTGCTCTTGCAGGTAGGGTATAAGGTTGCTGCTATCGTGGTTGTCTAATTGAATTTCCAGTACTTCGTTTCCCACCCGTTCACGTACGAGGTCTGCGGGGTTGCCTTCAACCAGGATGCTTCCCTGGTCTATGATTGCGACATTGTCGCACAGCTGCGAGGCCTCCTCCATATAGTGGGTGGTGAGTAACATGGTGACGCCGTTCCTTTTGAGTTCACGCAGGCGTTGCCAGGTCAGGTGCCGGGCCTGAGGGTCCAGCCCGGTGGTCGGTTCGTCAAGTATTACTATGCGGGGGTTGTTTATAAGCGCTCTGGCTATGATCAGGCGTCGCTTCATGCCCGCAGAGAGTTCTCGAATACGAGAGTCACGCCGCTCCTCCAGTTGCATAAAGGACAGCAGCTCATCGGCGCGTTCCCTGGCTATCTTCCGTGGGATGCTGAAATACCTGGCATAGACGATCAGGTTTTCGAAGACCGTGAGCATCTCATCCAGGTTATTTTCCTGGGGCACTACTCCGATGAATTCCTTGATCTTGCGACAATCTTTTTTGACATCCAGCCCGAAAACAGATATTTCGCCGCTGGTCAGCGGATAAAAACAGTGCACCATGCGAAGGGTGGTCGTCTTGCCGGCTCCGTTAGGCCCCAGCAGGCCGTAGCATTTCTGCTCCCGGACTTCGAAGTTGATCTCATGCACCGCGATGTGTTCACCGAAGCGCTTTACTATTTTTTCCGCTCTTACTGCGGGTTGAATCAGTTTCACTTAACACCTGCAAAATAATTCTGTTCGGCGTCAGGTTTGCTTGTGCAAACACGATAAAAAATTTCGTGTAATCCCTCGAATTAAGATGAAGAGGATGATGGAGAAAATCAAAAAGGGAACCATCAAGCGCACAAATGCTTTATATAAGCCACTTTAGTGCTCAGGGTACCACAATAAGGTCACGATTTATTGTGACAAAGATACCTTTAAGACTTATAATAATCCACTTAAATTGAAAAGCGCTAATGTTGGCCCTTTTATATTTGGTATTGCTGCTATGGAAGACAGACTTGTAGGCATATATATAGATACACTTCGCAAGCTTTGCCATCGTAAAGCCACCCATAACATCCGCAAGATAATAGACAGGCTCCATCCCGCGGACGTGGCCAATATTTTTCGGCATCTGGAGGTGGAGGAGAAGAAGTATGTCTTTGACCTCATACCTGATGTCGTTCTGAAAGCGCAGATACTGGGCGAATTGGAGGAGATAACCACGAGGGAGCTCCTCGAAGGGATGGATGCGAAGAAGGTCGTGCAGATATTACAGAACATGCCATCCGATGAACTTACAGACGTCGTAGCCTTGCTACCAGAGCAGGTGGCCAAGAGAGTACTCGCCGATCTGAAAGAGATAACCTCAACAGAGGTCGAAGAGCTTCTCAGATATGATAAGGAGACTGCCGGCGGCATAATGACTCCACGCTTCCTGGCCCTTGATGAAAACACCACGGCCGAGGAAGGCATAAAAGAAGTGAGGAAAGCTTACGAAGCCGAGACGGTCTTTTACATTTACGTGGTGGACCAGGAAGGGCATCTTTCGGGCGTCGTCTCCCTGAGGGAGCTGATAATTGCCCCTCCTGACGCATGCCTCTCCAGCATTATGAGGCCTGATGTGTGGAAGGTGCACACCCATGTGGATCAGGAGCATGTGGCAAAACTGGTTTCCAGGTATAACATCCTGGCCATACCCGTGGTGGATGACAAAAACGTGATGGTGGGTATAATCACGGTTGACGACATTCTCGACGTCATACGCAGGGAAGCCACCGAGGATATATTGATGATGGGGGGGGCTCAATCCCAGGAGTATTTGAGCACTTCTGTTTTAAAAAGGGCCAAATTGAGGATACCATGGCTGTTCGCTACATGGATGGGTGGGTTCCTGGCCCTGCAGATAGTCGGTCACTTCAAGGGTTTGCTTGAGGGGATGGTTTACCTGGCCGCCTTCATGCCTATAATAAGCGGCATGGGAGGAAACGTGGGCGCCCAGACTTCGGCCATAGTGGTGAGGGGACTGGCTACCGGCAGGGTAAACCCCCGGGAGGTGATGAAGGTCCTGGGGAAGGAATTGAAGACCGGTCTGATTCTGGGCAGTTGCTATGGGGCGCTTCTGGGCCTGGTGGCAAGAGTGCAGTTTACCAGCGTACCCATGTTGAGCGTCACGGTGGGCCTGGCCATCTGCTCTGCGATGGTGATGGCGGCCACTATCGCCAGTATTTTGCCGTTGATTTTCGTAAGGATTAATGTCGATCCCGCCATCGCCAGTGGACCATCTCTCGCCACCACCGTGGACGTCCTCTCTATCTTCACTTACTTCACGATCGCGAACATATTACTCTTCTGAAGCAAGAGTATCATTGATACAGGCATCATTTTATCCGGGGGCCTGGAGGAAGTGAATCCCTTGAAGGAGAAAGCGTTAGAAATATACTATCGCGCCCTGGAGGCGGTAGGCGCCGAAAAGGCGGTGCTAAACAAGCTGTCTGTTAAGGGCGGCGCCCTTCGAGTGGGGGAAACGGAGTACGACCTGGATCGATACGGGCGTATCGTATGCGTGGGGGCGGGAAAGGCCTCGGCGGGCATGGCCCGGGCGCTGGAGAACATCCTCGGAGACAGGCTTGAGGGAGGAACCATCAATGTCAAGTATGGCCACGGCCTGGACCTGAAGCGAATAAAAATTAATGAAGCAGGCCATCCCGTTCCGGACCGGAACGGCGTGAGCGGCAGCAGGGATATAGCTCGAGTTCTGGCCAGGCTCGGAGAAGAAGATTTGGTAATCTGCCTCCTGTCGGGCGGAGGTTCCGCTCTGCTAATCCTGCCTGCCGATGGGATTACCCTGGAGGACAAGCAGGATACCACCCGGCTGCTCCTGAATTGCGGCGCTCGCATAGAGGAGATAAACGCCATTCGCAAGCACCTCTCAATCCTCAAGGGAGGGCAACTCGCCAGGCTGGCCTATCCTGCTAAGACGATATCCCTGATACTTTCAGACGTTGTCGGGGACCGGCTTGATGTTATTGCTTCGGGCCCTACTGTGCCTGATGTATCCACCTTCAACGAGTGCCTTGAGATATTGAATAAATATGGTATAGGCAACCATCTCCCGGAATCAGTCAAAGACCGTCTGATGAAAGGAGCGCGGGGGGAAGTAGTCGAAACGCTCAAAGCGGATGACTGCGCATTCCGTGATGTTCAGAACGTGGTGGTCGCTTCCAATGGCGTCGCCCTGGACGCTGCACGGAAGTTGGGAGAGGAACTGGGATTCAACACGCTTGTCCTGACATCTTATATGACGGGCGAGGCTAAGGAGATTGCCCATATATTTCCTGCCATAGCCAGACAGATAATAAGCAGGGGTTCACCCGTAAAACCGCCTGCGTGCATAGTTGCGGGGGGGGAGACTACGGTGACCATCCGGGGAGACGGCCGGGGTGGTCGCAACCAGGAAATGGCGCTATCCGCTGCAATGGAGATGGAGGGACTGAAAGAGGTTGTGCTCTTGTGCGGCGGGACGGATGGTACGGACGGACCCACAGATGCCGCAGGCGGAATAGTGGACGGGGGCACCGTTGAAAGAGCGTCTAAAAAGGGCCTCGATCCGTTGGAATATTTGCATAATAACGATTCTTACTCTTTTTTTGAAGCGCTGGAAGAACAGCTCATAACAGGTCCTACCAACACGAATGTAATGGACATTCATATATTGCTGGTGGGCGAATAATGCTGATGTATGATTCGTCAATAGTCGAGTGAGGCGCAGCTGAATTTAAAAGAGTCTGGCGTCAGGAGAGTTTGTCCGGAGACGTTCAAAAACATCCATGGCGCGAGCGAACGAATTGGTTTGATGAACCAGATGGATTTCTCTATAGAGAAGCGCATGGAAGTCTTCATAATGAGTTAGACCTGGCTCGCATAATGGTTTCCACTAAAAAGATTTATAGTGTAATTTCTGTAATCCTGATCTTTTGTTTTTCGGTTTTATCCCTGTCTGTTCAGGCCGGGGCCGGGAATTCCAATCCAGGAGAAGATGGATTAGTCGAAGGTCAAACCCCTGACCGAAGCGAGGGCAGAACCGCCTTGCCCTTCTCGAAGAGTGAACGTCTGCGATACCGGGTCTATTGGCTTGGCATTCCCGTGGGATGGGCGGAGCTCAGCGTCAAATATGAGAAGGATAAAAAGGGAAAACCTCGGCTGCGCTTCCAGTCAAGAGCTCAATCTTCGGGAATTTTCTCCCTGATTTTCCGGGTGGACGACAAGGTCGATTCATACTTCGACCCGGAGAATATGCGTTCGACAAGTTACCGCATCAATCAGCAGGAGGGCCATTACAGAGGTAAAAAGAGGATAGATTTCTACCACTCACTGGGCAAGGCTGTTTACTTGAAAGACCAGGAGAAGCCGATAATCTATGATCTGACCCCCGGCGCTCAGGACCCCCTCTCCTCTCTCTATTACGTGCGCATGCAGGATATGAAGGTAGGCGGGTCTCTTATGGTTCAATCTTTTGTGCGGCGCAAGAACGCGCTGATAAAAGTTGAAGTTTTGAAGAAGGAGATTCTGGAGACGGCTTTCGGCCCTCTTGAAGCTTATATGCTATCTCCGTCCTCGGAGTACGAAGGCATCTTCAAAAAGTCTGGCCCCATCCTGGCCTGGCTTTCCGCCGATGACTTGAAGATACCACTGCGCATGGAGAGCAAGATCATCGTAGGCTCAATAGCAGTGGTGCTCGACAAAGTAGACCAGGAGACCGCCAGGACATTCCTCGAAGGGAAATAATTGTAGTGTGCCGTAAGCTTTAAGTTTCCCGGCATTTACAACCGATGATGGTTTACAGCGTATCATGCGTGTTGTCATGAGCGGGTTAAAAGTGGTAAAAGGCCCCCCCGCTTATTTCCACGGAATTCAAGGAATCTTCCGTTCCGGCAGGCCAGAAATCTCCATCGTTCATGAAGATTATGTGGTCGCGTATGTCCACGCGCAAGCCGAAACGATCACTCAGAAAATATTTTACTCCGCCGCCTACGTTGATAGTGAATTCAGTGGCACTCCCGCCTTTACCTATCTGCGTTCCATTCGCCGCCGTCAATACTTTGTCAGGGTCTATTACGGTAATACCAAGGCCCACGGATGCAAAAGGCACGATGTTATTAATTGGATACTGGGCGATAGGGCCCAAGTCAAAATTGAACTGACTGCTATCGACCTCCGTTTTAACGCCTGATACTCTTGCGAAGAGATCATTGGTAGAACCGCCCACGTTGAGTTCCAGTCCCAGGTGAGGGATGAGAAAATATGCCACGCGGCCCTGGGCGATGAAGCCATCATCGATTTCACCCCTTAGACCGGAAAATGATCTTTCCTGAAAGGTGTCTCCTATCAAGCCCCCTGCGGAACCGGTTATCTCCAGACCTTGCAGCGTAGGCTGAGATATGGCGATCTGTGGCAATAAAAGCAAGCCCAAACAAACCGATAGGACAACGTATCTTTTCATTTTCATCTTTCCCCCCTCCATTGGAGTATTGAAATTCTCTGGAATCCATGCCAGTAAAAATAAAATGAAAAAATAAGAAGTCAATAAATAATGGAAGTATGATAGAAAAAGGGCTCTATCAAAAAGATAGAGCCCCTTTAATAATTATCTTTTTACCCTCTGTTCATGTGGCAGGGTTTTAAGATTAGAGATGCATCTCCTTCCCCGGGTAGGCCTTTAACCTCGTAAACTCAACTCTTATTGAGGCAATTACTGGCTTCTACTCACAGGTTTGTGATGGAAAGCGCGGGTTCTTTCTTTTTAACCCACTTTTTTATATCGCTCCGCCTGAAGCGCCACTGCCTGCCTTCTTTATAAGCTGGTATCTTGCCTT
>CAYVLI010000143.1:0-6834 GCA_964452105.1 uncultured Nitrospinota bacterium | reverse complement strand
GGGCGGCGGGGGGGGGCAAAAATAACATAATTCAGACAGCTATAGACAACTTCGGCAAGATCGACATTCTGGTGAACAACGCCGGTGTCCTCCGCGACAGGATGATATTCAACATGACCGAGGAGGAGTGGGACGGCGTCATGGCCGTGCACCTGAAGGGCGCCTTCAATTGTACACGCGCTGCATCCAATTACATGAAACAGCAAAAATACGGAAGGGTTATAAACTTCAGCTCCACCTCCGGCCTCCTGGGCAACTACGGCCAATCCAATTACGGAGCCGCCAAACTTGGCCTCGTTGGATTTACCAGAAACTGCGCCCTGGATATGCAGCGTTACGGAGTCACCTTCAACGCCATCGCTCCCTTCGCCTGGACGCGCCTCATCGGCACCATTCCCGAGAGGACCGAAGAGGAAAAAAAGCGCCTGGATAAAATAAAAAAGATGGACCCCGGGCACATCGCACCCCTGGTGACCTATCTGGCCTCGGAACAGGCTGGGAACATCACCGGGCAGGTCTTCGGAGTGAGGGCCAAAGAAATAATCCTCTTCTCCCTTCCCAGGCCCGTTCGGACCATACACAGGGATGAAGGATGGACCCCCCAAACGGTGGCCGAAGTCATACCAGGGGCCATGGCCGATTCATTCTTCCCCCTGGTGACAACGGCGAACATATTCCCGTACGACCCGTTGGTCTGAATTTAAACCGCGTAAATATGAAGGCGTTCCGCTCCACGAGTGGGGCGCCTTTTTTCACAGGAATGCGCACATGCCCATTCTCAAACCCTTCGGCGGGGGTTTTAAAAAGTATGGAAATAACATCTGCTCGAAGATATAATTACCCCAAATTTAACGGTTAACCACGGATTACTTAAGGATGCAGGGGGAGGAAAATGGATTTTGCAATAAAGGGACGCAAAGCGCTCGTCACCGGCTCCAGCGCCGGTATAGGTAAAGCCTGCGCCGAAATTCTGGCTTCGGAAGGAGCGGCAGTGGCCATCTGCGGCAGGAGAGCAGAGCAGCTCGCCGAAACCGAAAAAGAGCTTAAAGGTAAAGGATACGAAGTTGTGGCCGTCCAGGGAGACGTCACCAAAGCCGAAGACGTAAAAAAGATAGTGGATGCAACGGCTTCTGCATTCGGCGCCATAGACATCCTGGTAAACAATGCAGGCAGCGGCCAGCGTGGGAGCTTCGAGGAGCTGAGCGACGACGCCTGGCAGGCGGGAATCAACTTGAATCTTATGAGCACCATCCGCTTTTCGAGGGTGGTTATCCCCTTCATGAAGAAGCAGCAGTGGGGCCGCATCATCAACCTGACTTCCATCGTGGGGAAGATGATAGCGTTGCCGCCTCTGCCGAACACTGTCGAATACACAACCACCAAGGCGTCGCTCATCGCACTCACCAAGACGATGGCCGAAGACCTGGCCAAGTACAATATCCTGGTCAACAGCGTCTCACCCGGCCCAATTTTGACTCCCCTGTGGGAGCAAAACGCCGTAACTTTAGGTAAAAGCCACGGAAAAGCTCCTCAAGAAATCCTCGATGAGAGGGCCAGTCACGTGCCCCTGAACAGGTTCGGCCGTCCCCGGGAAATAGCCTACATGGTAACGTTCCTTTGCTCAAACAGGGCCGAATACATCACAGGGACCAACATAAACATAGATGGCGGCTCCTATCGAGGCATAGCATAAATTAGCAGGAGCTATCAATCCGTCGCAAACGGCATAAGCCTTTAACCCAGGAAACCAATCAGGGGGGAGACAAATCGCAATGGCAGGTCTATATTATGAAGATATAGAAGTAGGGTTCAAATACGATACACCGGCGAGGACTGTGTTCGAAGGGGATGTGAGCATGTTCGTGGCGGTTGCCGGGCTCTACGAAGACCTCTTCTGCAACCTCGAATATATCAGCAACAAGAGTATGTTCAACAAACGGTTCGCCCCGGGAGCGCTCACCTGGTCCATAGCGCAAGGCTTGACCATAAGGACCGGGCTCTATGAGGACACTTTTCTTGCCATCCTCGGGGTAAACAACATGAAGTTCGCGGCGCCCGTATATATCAATGATACAATTCACGTAGAAGTCGAGGTTCTCGATAAGCGTGAGACGAGCAAGGGAGACAAGGGAGTTCTAAACAGCCTGTTCCAGGTGAAAAATCAGCGTGGAGAAACGGTTCTTGAGTACGAAATGAAACAACTGGTAGCCAGAAAAAACCCGGCCTGAACTCCTTAGCCTGAAGTGATTTGATAAAGCGCAATAAATGCTGGCACCCTTTTCTTCAGTGTATCGACTTACTTTAGAAGGAGGTGTAGGAAGTGCCCCAATACGATTTTGCATGCACCAAATGCAAAAAGAAATTTTCATTGACTCTCAGCATCAGCGAAAGAGAGAACAAAAGGATCAAGTGCCCAAAATGTAACACCGTCAAGGTGGAACCACAATTCTCCTCTTTCTTCGCCAAGACCTCTCGTAAAAGCTGAGCAATCCCCCCCTTAAAAATGGGCGTAGGGGCGTATTGTCATACGCCCCTACCTCATTCCGATGCCAATCAGTCGTAAGCCTGGAACCCTCTTGAGGCTCAGTAGTACCCTTTCGCCATCCCTCCATCCACCTGAACCGCCGTTCCGGTTATGTAACTGGCAAGCTCTGAAGCCAGAAAAGCCACCAGACTGCCCAGTTCCCTCGGCTCTCCTATCCTCCTCATGGGGATGACGCTGGAATATGAAACCAGTATCTCCTCAGGCGTCTTACCCTCGTTTTTCGCCCTGGCCTGCGTCATGTTCTTGACCCGATCCGTCATGATGGGTCCCGGGCAAACCGTGTTTACGGTTATGTTGTCGGCCGCCAGTTCGTTGGAAATGCTCTTGGAGAAACCTATAACTCCCATGCGCGAGACGTTCGATAGCAATAGACCATCCAGCGGCTGCTTAACCGACACGGACATGATGTTAACGATGCGGCCCCACTTACGATCCTTCATGTGAGGAACCACCGCCCTGCACATATTAATGGTGCTAATAAGGTTGAGGCCTATGCTATCCTGCCAGCCCTCGTCGCTCACATCCAGAAACGAGACCACCGGCGGAGGCCCGCCCGCATTGTTCACCAGGATGTCTATCTGCCCGTACCTTTCCAGAGTAGCCTGCACCAGCTTGTTTACGTTATCTTTGAGTGTTACATCCGTTACCACAGGCAAGACTTCCGCCCCCGTCTTTCCTCCTATTTCGTCAGCAGCGGATTTGAGGTCGGCCTCGCCTCGTGCGCATATCGTGAGCTTCACACCTTCCTCCGCCAGCGCCATGGCAGAGGCCTTTCCGAGTCCCTTACTGGATGCGGCCACTATGGCCACCCTGCCTTTGATTCCTAAGTCCATCTCACCCCTCCTGTGCTTCCTGTACGGAATTGCCGTTACCACATAACATTTCCGCCGCAGATGTTTATTGCCCGGCCGATAATCCGCGCCGCCCCTCGAGAAAGCAAGGCCGGGGTTTAATCCCCGGCCTATCTATCATACCCATGCTGTCAAAGCGGTGTTATTCCTTTGAGGGCAGAGTGGCCAGCACGCTTCCCATCAATGTCCTGGCTCCGTTCTGGTTCTCACCCCATATTTCGCATTCCACCAGGTTCTCGCCGCCTTCCTGATATTTGCGTACTACTTTACCCTTGTAAGTTATGACATCATTAGGCCAGAGCTGGTTGGTAAATCTGAAAGCGTACTTCTTGATGTTCTGGTACCCCAGCCAGTCGCATACCATGCGAGTGCACATGCCCGCTCCCATCTTTCCCATTGCGAATACGCGATCGAAGCCGGCCCTGATGGCGAATAGTTCATCCGTGTGCAGGGGAACGAAGTCTCCCGAGGCTCCCGCATATTTTACTATCTGAGTTCTGGTAACCGGACTCTTCTCGAGGGGCTCCGCCTCATCGCCCTCTTTTATATCTTCAAAATAAAGCTTCTCTGCCATATCCCGAACCTCCTCTCTTATCCCGATGTAGGCGTCTGGCTGGTCTCTATAAGGGTGCCCCTCGATTTCACGCAGACCTCGCCTTTCTGGTTTTTGAAGGTGGTCTCGGCAACCAGGAAGGTCATGGTGCCTCCCCGCCTTCCCTGTTTCTCATATATTTCCGCCACCTTCGTATTGCTGGTTATGGTATCGCCCGCGAGCACAGGCTTGATGTACTCGTATTCCGTTCCTCCGTCGAGAATCCGGCGTAAGTCCACCTTGTAATCAGGCCTGGGGGTTTTTTCGTCGAAATGAAAAATCTCCGTCACAAGAAACGTCAACGGAGCGGGCACACTCTCGAACCCGGCGGACTTTGCCGCCGCCTCATCACGGAATATCGGGTTGGGGTCCTCGATAGCATTGGCAAACTCTTCAATCTTCCCTTTCTCGATGTCCCATGTCGGGCCCAGGAACTCTTTACCCAGAAGACTTTTATCGACCATAGAAAATCCCTCCATACAAGATTAAATCTTTCGGAGCACAATGAACGTAATTATTCATGGCGGGTAACCGTATAATAATTATCATTGTAATGGTCTGGTGTCAACCTTTAGGCGCTAAATGTGCGTCAATTAAACAGACCCTGATTGGAGCAACCATAAGGGTCTCCCGGGATTTCCTTATGAAGATCTGTTCAGAAAATACTCGGCCCATCGAAAAAGCTCGATATGGTCCTCATCCCTCAGATCGGTAATGAACATATATCCCGGTGAATGCGTGATGGCGAGTGGCAGCTTCGCATTCAGGAGGACAGCCTGTGGCGTCACCCCGCAGGCCCAGAATACCGGCGTTTCACCTTCTCTTATCGTCACCCGGTCGCCATATTCAGGATTAGATATGTCCTTTATGCCTATCTCCTCCGGCCTCCCAGTATGGATTGGCGCACCGTGACTATGGTGGTGAGGTTCGGTGACCTTCACCGCCAGCTCAAGCTGTTCTTCCGGTATCGGCCGCATGCTCACCACTATGGGGCCTCGAAACAGACCTACCGGTTTACACTGGACGCTGGTGACGAAGGCGGAGACGTTGCACCTCTGTTCCCAGTGCCTCATGGGTATGCCCGCCTGCGCAAGCCTGTGCTCGAAGGTATAGCTGCAACCAAGCAGGAAAGAGACCATATCATTACGCCAGTAAGAGGTAATGTCTTCAACTTCCTCCGCCATCACTCCTTCCTTGAAGATCCTGTACAGAGGAAGATCGGTCCTGATATCAGCGCCGGGCGAGGTGCGCCTCGGCTCGGGGCAGCCCGGCTCCAGCATCTCCAGGAGGGGGCAAGGTTTGGGGTTCGCCGCGCAGAAGCGGTAAAAATCTTCTGCATCATCGGCGGGCAGGATAACGAGGTTGGCCTGTATAAACCCTCTGGCAAGCCCTGCCGTTGGTTTGAGCCACTCTCCCCTCCGGATTATTCCCCGCACTTCCCTCGCAGTCAGTTTCTCCATATCCATCGAAGACATTCGTACTCCCCCCATCGTTTCTTACCATGGATCAGGGCAGGCGGGGCCGACTATAGCCGGTTTCCTTCGGGTCGACCAACACATCCACCACCGCCAGCCTCTCCGACTCAAGAGCCCGTCTTATGGCAGGGTGCAATTGCTCGGGTCTTTCAACGCGCTCCCCTATACCCCCGAAGCCCTCTGCAATTCGGGCGAAATCGACGTCCGGTTCGCCTATATCACTCCCCAGCCCCAGCATGGCAGGGTTGTTCGCAGCATTGCCCCCGTGCCATTGGAGAAAAGCCTTCACGGCCATATACGAGCTATTGTTGAACACTACCACCGTTATGGGAAGACCATATCTCACCGAAGACCAGAGCGACTGCATGCCCAGGATGAAACTGCCATCGCCGACGCAGGCTACTACTTTCCTCTCCGGCATGGCCAGCTTTATACCGACGGCTGCACCGATGCCCCACCCTAAAAATCCGCTGGAGTTGGCGAAATAGAGCTCCTGCCTGGGAAAGTCGAAGAAATAGCCGCTGGCGGTTACGCTCTCGTTAACCAGAACAGCCTCGTTCCCCATCTCCCGCACCAACTCCATGGTCAGCCGCCACTGCTTGATGGGGACGTCATCCCAGCACTTTTTCAGCTCCTCGGACAGCGAAGCATCCCTCTCCTTCTTTCTCTCCCGGAAGAGCAAGGCCCGCCTCTCTATCCTTTCCTTCGCCTCGCCGTCCATGAGCTTCCCCGCTTCCTCGATCAACGCCCTCAGCCCGCTCCTGGTATCGGCCACGATTCCCACATCGGCGGGAAATATCTTGCCCACCTCCCAGGGGTCTGCGTGCATGTGAACAAGCCTTATCCCCGGTGGAACCATGGGTGCGGGCGAGTAATCGAACTCCACGAACATTCTGCCTCCCGCACAGAACAGGAGGTCCGCCGATTCCTGCATCACGCTCTGCGACCGGTATGGCCCGAAATAAAGCTCGTGACGGGGAGGGAAAGTCAGGTAAGGATAAAAAGGTTCCATGTAAACCGGCATGGCCAGCAGTTCGGCCAGCTCTACCATCTCTTCCAATGCGCCGTCCGTACGTACACCACAACCGGCCACGGCCACGGGACGCTCGGCAGATAACATATAACGGGCCGCGCGGCTCACCATCTCCGGATCAGGTCCCAGACGCGTGCTCAACCTATGCTTTTCCGTCGCAGATGGCTCAAGGTCTATCCTCTCCGCCAGTTGATCCTTTGGTATGGTAAGATAGACCGGCCCGCAAGGTTGCGCCGTGGCGGTCTTAAAAGCCCTGTTCAGGGCTTCCGGTATGCGCTCGGCCCTGGGAACGGACCAGCTCCACTTGGTAAGCTGGCGATTAATCTCCACCATGTCCG
>CAYVLI010000142.1:0-6846 GCA_964452105.1 uncultured Nitrospinota bacterium | reverse complement strand
CGGGGCATCAATGCCAGGGAAAATAGTATGGGCAGGAAATTCGGAATCATGGCCATGAGGCCAAGCTTCACGGAACGCAACAAAATCATGATTATAACGGCTGTCAATGCGAAAGCCAAGAAGAAACTCTTTATCTGACTGGATAAAAGATATTGCTCCATCCGATTCATCAGATAGACCAGACCAGTTGGCTCAACCGTCGCAACCCCCCTGAAAATATCTTTCATTCGTCTTTCGATCTCCGGCACATGATGAGCAAGCCTCTGAGATTCATTCATTTCGACTCTTGCACTGATCCTTCCTGTGGAGTAATCATCAGACAATAATTCTCTGATATCGTCGCTCCCTTCAACCATTAACAATTGTTGGGCAATTTCAGCTGATGAAGAAGGAATGATGAATTTCCGTTCGTCTCCCTCATTAAATGCTCTATTTAAAGATTTGACCATATCGACTTCGGAATATGCTCCTGTAATACCTTTGATACTTTTCAAATAGCTTTGGAAACCTTGCATCTTTTGCAGCAACAATGGACTTTTTAAAGCATCTTCCTCCCCTGTCTTAATAAAGAATTCCAACGAAGCGGTCCCTGATATATTTGTGTCGATCCATTCGGTTTGAGATCGGACTGGATCTCCCTTCCTGAAGTAATCAAGGGTATTTGTACCGATGGTAAGCTTGGACAACGACAAGGCTGCTGGAACACTTGAAATTAGTGCAACAAGAATGATGGTAATGGCTTTTCTTCTCTTCCAGTAACCCAGCCAGGAAAGTAAATTTGAAAATAAATCTCCTTGAATTCTATTTCTGTCCTTCGTCCTTCGTTGGGGAATGAGAAAAAGAAGTATCGTGACAAGAAACATGGTAATAATGAAAGCAAATAATACACCTACGGCTGCTACCAACCCGAACTGTCGAAGCGGCACGAGATCCGCGCTTAAAAGCGAAAGCAAACCGAAAGCAGTGGTCACGCTGGTCATGAAACACGGAGTAATTACTTTATCGAACGAATTCCAGATATGTTCCGTCTTTAGCAGTTTATTGGCTGAGTTTTCATGCAGATAATCGGCGATAAAATGCATTGAATCGGCTATGGATACGGCCATGAGGAGCGGTGGTATTACCGTCGATATTATGTTAATCTTGTATCCCAATAAGGCAAGAAAGCCATATGTCCATACTACGGACAGGAAAACAACCACTAACTGTATTCCCACCATATCTAAACGGCGAAACATGGCAAAGACAACAAATATTATGATGATAACCATAATGGGTATGTATCTGGATTGATCTCTCTTTGTATATCGCAATATTGCGTCATCCAATACAGCCGTACCGCCAATATAGAACTGTTTACCTGACTTTATTGTCATATTTTTTAATAATTTTCTTATCTGATTTAGCAATACTATCTTATAGTCAAACTTACCCATGATATGATCGATTTCGGCGACAATTGCTGTATTTCTTGCATCAGGAGAGAGTAGAATCCCGGAAATAAAAGGGTCTGCGAGAGCCCTTTTCTTGATGGGAACCAATTCTGTTTGAGAGGATGGAATCTCTTTGACCAGGGGATTGAAGAAAACGTTTTCCTTTTCGCCATAGGCTGATTTCATCGTGGTAATGCTTAGTACGCGCCTGACATGCGGTAGTCGCTCCAGCTCGCGGCTGATTGAATCGATCAGGAGCAAGTTGTCTTTTGTAAATATCTCTTCATTACCGAACGAGACGGCGATAATCTCGTCGGTTCCAAATTGATCCAGGAATTCCCTGTAAGCCTTTATATCGCCTTTAAGAAAGTAAATTTCGATATTGTTATCAAATTTGACTTGCAAGGCGAACCAGCCGAAGAAAACAGTAATCCCGGCAAGTAAAATAACTATAAGGACTTTATTAGAAATAATAAAATTAAATGTTTTCCTCTTCATTGTGTCCCGCTATTTATCATCTTGTGCAATTTCATTCCTCATGGAGTGGCTCTGAAGATTTTAATGTGCAGGCGTGCTGAGCATTTGTTATTCCTGCTTTATCTGGCAAGCAATATGAACGCCCTTTACGATAGAGAGCTCGTGATTGACAAGTTGTTCACTTTGTCGCTAACAACGACTTTATTTATGTGAGTCATGAAAAGTCTGCTCTCTGTCATTCCCCGGCTCGACCGGGGAATCCAGGCAGGGTGCAAGCCATTGAAAATACTGGATTCCCGCTTTCGCGGGAATGACACCAGACACCAAACGCAAAAACGAAACAGTACCATACAGGACTTTTTCGGATACACTTATCCTGGGTGTGTCTTGAAGAAGTATGGGGGATTTCAACCGTAAGAGCAAATTCCGACTTCGATGGACTCAATGAGCTATAAGGCATCTTCCGGCATCGGAAGCGGTTTCGAAGGGTTTTCTCACTACTGATATTTATTAAATTGTTACCTTCCCTTGTTTAACTCCTCGAGTATCCTGTCCGCGCCTTTTTCGAGGAGCCTGCGGGCCAGGTTGCTGCCCAGACCATGAGGGTCTTCGGAGCTGCCCTTCATGCTGTCCCTCAGCAGCTCCTTTCCATCCAGCGAAGCCACCATGCCATCAAGTGTCAGAACGTCTCCGGAAAGGTCACCGTACGCCGCAATAGGCACCTGGCAACCTCCCTGGAGCACATGCAGGAACTCCCGCTCTGCGGTAACGGCGATTCTCGTGGCGGGATGGTCGAGCTTGCTCAGTATTTCGAGAAGCTCCTGATCGTCCTCCCTGGCCTCCAGGCCAAGCGCCCCCTGGCCCACTGAGGGGAGGCTTATTTCCGGAGTAAGAACCTGGGTGACACGATTCTCCCAACCCATGCGCTTGAGCCCCGCCAGCGCCACCACTATTCCGTCCATCTTCTCGTCATGCAGCTTCCTCAGCCGGGTATCCAGATTGCCTCGCAGCGGCAGAATCTTGAAATCGGGTCTGTAGTTGAGGAGCTGGGCCTGCCTGCGCAGGCTGCTTGTGCCCACCCGGGCGCTTCGTGGCAGGTCTTCTATCTTGTGGCCAGTTTCGGTGACCAGGACGTCCCAGGGTTCTTCCCGCTCCGTGACAGAGGCGAGGGCCAGGCCCGGCGGCAGCTCCGTGGGCAGGTCTTTCATGCTGTGCACGGCCATGTCCGCACGGCCGTCGAGCATGGCATCCTCCAATTCCTTGGTGAACAAGCCTTTACCCCCGACTGCGGGAAGGGGGCGGTCCTGAAAACGGTCACCCGTGGTCTTGATTATCTTCAGCTCTATTTCCAGGTCCGGGAACAACGCTTCCAGGCTGGCCTTAACATGCTTGGTTTGAGTAAGCGCCAGAGCGCTTCCGCGAGTACCTATGGTTACTTTTTCTCTCATCTCAATGCTCATCATCAAGGTTAAACAGGCGCCTGACCATATGTACCAGTTCGACAGATTTCTCGTCATTGCCGGATTTCTTAAGACAGATAGTGGGATGATGCAGTATCTTATTGACCATTGCCGATGTCATGGCTTCGATGGACTTCTGTTCTTCCCGGGAGAGGTTATTCAAACGGGAGAGCATCTTCCTGGTCTCGTCCGTCCTGATCGCCTCAAACCTTTCCCTTAGCGAAATTATGGTGGGAACCACATCCAGACTGGCCTGCCACCTCATGAATTTCTCTACCTCTTCCTTAAGCATATTCTCGGCTTTGCGGGCTTCGCGCTTCCTCTCCTTTATATTATGCTGTATCACGTTTTCCAGATCATCGATGTCGTAGAGGTAAACGTTATCGATGCTGTTTACCTCAGGTTCTACGTCCCTGGGCACGGCTATATCAATGAAGAAAACTGGTTTATTCTTCCTGGCGCGCATGGCTTTTTTCATGTTGTCCTTCTTGATTATGTAGTGGGGAGCTCCCGTGGAGCTTATTACGATGTCCGTGCCGATAAGCTCATCCATGAAATGTTCGAACCTGATGGCGCTTCCGTTAAGCTCTTTGGCCAGCTCCACTGCACGATGAAACGTTCGGTTCGAGACCACCACCGCCTTGACTCCCTGAGAAACCAGGTGGCGGGCGGCGAGCTCCGCCATCTCACCGGCGCCTATAAGCATGATGGATTTATCGCTCAAATCTCCGAATATCTTTTTGGCCAGTTCTACTGCGGCATAGCTGACTGAGACGGCGTTCTCTGCGATGCCCGTCTCGCTGCGCACCTTCTTGGCGACGAAAAAAGCTCGTTCGAAGAGCTGGTTGAGTATGGGGCCGGTGCAATCATATCTGCGGGCCATGGCGTACGCGTCCTTTAGCTGACCCAGTATCTGGACCTCTCCCACTATCATCGAATCGAGGCTGGATGCGACCCTGAAGGTATGGCGAACGCAGTCTGCTTCTCTGTAGCTGTAAAAATGGTCGTCGATTTCGCTGAGGTGAATCTGATTATAGGAAGCCATAAACTCCTTGAGCAGGAACTCACCGCTGGAGGCCTCCTGCACATTGGAGTATATCTCCACCCTGTTGCAGGTAGAAAGCAGGACGTTTTCCCTTACCCCTGACTGAGCTTTTAGCTGCAACAGGGGCTCTTCCAGCTTCTTTTCAGGGAAGGCCAGCCTCTCTCTCACCTCTATGGGCGCTGTCTTATGACTCAGCCCTACCACCAGCAGAGACATGAAGGTAAACCTCTAAGACCCTGGAGGCTTGTTCAGCAGGAACAGATGTGCACCTTTCATCACACCTACCAGGGTTATCACAATCGTCGAAAAGCCTATTATAGCCAGTATGGACGCCTTGCGTCCGCGCCAGCCCGCCGTGAGTCTGCCCTGAAGCAGGACAGCATATATGAGCCAGGTTATAAGCGTCCATATCTCTATGGGATCTTTCCAGTTCCACAGGGGTGCACCCTTGTAGTTTGCCCAAAGCGAGCCGAAGACCATGCCCAGGGTCAGCAGGGGAAACCCTAACACCAGGGAGCGATAGTTCATCCTGTCCAGCGCTTCCAGAGAGGGCAGCTTGTTATAGAGCTTGCCGAACTTCTTTGATTTGAGTTGGTCTTCTTGAATTATGTATGTCATCCCTCCGACGAACAGAATAACCAGCGCCACAAAGCCCAGGATGAAGAAGACTATGTGCACCTGGAAGAGGAATTTTTGCAGGCTCGGCGCCAGCGAGGGTATCTCCCTGGACAGGAACAGGGCATAGGAAAGGTCTATGAAGACCAGGGATACCACCAGAGAGCCGAAAGACTTTACCTTCGTTCTGTACTCTGTCAGCAGGTATATCAGCATCACCACCCAGGCCACTACTATGGCCTTTTCGTAAATCGTGCCGAAGGGGAAGTATCCCAGGCTGAAGCCTTTGCCAACGATGGCTGCGGAGTGGAATATGAAACCCGCCAGCAGGGCCAGCGATTTGTAGCGGGAGAGCTTCTCGTTCTTCAGGGAGAGGTTGAGAAGGTATGCCACGGTGCAGGCGAAATATAGAATCAGCGAAATTATGAAAAACTTGACAACCATCCGGTCACCATCATATAGAATTCGGTTATCATTTCTTCAGCCCAGATATTCCTCTTTGTAAGGCAATCCAAAACGGCTCAGTATTTCCCTGGCCTCTTCCCGCGCCTCATCCATTTTTTCCCTCTTGATAAGGGAGAGTATTCCGGATTCGACCAGTTGAGTGTAAAGAGAGGCGCGGTCCTTCTCCTCGGGTATGGAAGCGAAAGCCTCCGGCCTCAATTTTCCGAGGAAACCTAAAATCGTGGCGTATTCCTGCCCTAATATCGCTTCCAGTTCCTTCCTGACCTTTTTTGCCATGGCGGGGCTGCCGCCCCCGGTGGAGATGGCCACGGTAAGGCCACCGCGGCGTACCAGCGATGGAACGAAGAAGTCGCTCTCGGCCGGTGAATCGACTATGTTCACCCAGATACCCTTTCTCCGCGCCGCTTCGGAGACTACTCTGTTCACCTGAAAATCATCTGTGGCTCCTATCACCAGGGAGAAGCCTTCCAGGCGCTCTTCCCTGAACGCTTCCTTTAAGTGCTTCACTCGCCCCTCGCCTGCCAGGGCGCTTATCTCCTCCGTCACCTCCGGGCTCACCACGGTCACAAGAGCGCCAACTTCCAGGAGTACGTTCACCTTGCGCTCTGCCACCTGGCCTCCGCCCACCACCAGACAGGGTTTACCCTCGAGGTTCAGAAAAATCGGGTATAGCGATTGCATTCATCCACCTTAAGTATTATCGAACCATATCGCCTTCAACTTGAAGATAAGCTTTTATCCTGCTTCTGCGATAATTTTTTACGACAACTTTTCCTCTCTCCATATGGAGCGCTATGCCCTACTTCTTCTTCGGTTCTCCCCGAGCCGGTGGTGCGCCTTCGCTATCTTTATGGTCTTCGAGCAGGTTCTTGATCACGTCCATGAAGTCGGTCACATCCTCGAACTGCCTGTAAACGGAGGCGAAGCGGACGTATGCGACCTTATCCAGCTTGTTCAATGCCCCCATAACCTTTTCGCCGACTACCTTGACCGGAACCTCACGCTCGCCACTTTCCTGGAGTTCACGCAGTATTTTATTGGCCAGTTCTTCCCTCTGGGCCATGGATATGGGCCGCTTGTCGCAGGCTCTGCCTATACCCTGCAACAGTTTTTCCTTGTTGTAGGCCTCCCTTCTTCCGTCTTTTTTTATGACCAAAGGCAGGAATTCTTCTATTCTTTCATAGGTGGTGAAACGAATGGAGCAGGAGAGGCATTCTCTGCGTCTGCGAATTTCTTTACCGTCTTTGCCGGGTCTGGAGTCGATGACTTTGCTGTCCATGCCTCCGCAAGATGGGCATTTCATTTAATTTTCTCTTACCGTTGGAGTCGTTCTGGATAGAGGGGGAAGCTG
>CAYVLI010000141.1:0-6870 GCA_964452105.1 uncultured Nitrospinota bacterium | reverse complement strand
GCCCTCGGTTTGAGCGTAAAGCTCCAATATTTTTACGTCGAATCGGGATTCGAAATCTTTCCAGAAATTTTTAGGCGCCGCGGCGCTGATGACCAACTCCACGGGGTTGTCCCCTTCTCCGTCCCCGGGCGGTTGATTGCACAGGATGGGTATCATGGCCCCCAGGGTCATGGTCACACGCGCGCCATGTTTTGCGGTTTCATCCCAGAAGCGGCTGGCGCTGAATCTCTCTCCGAGGGCCAGTCGCCCCCCTGCGCACAAGGGCATCCAGAAGCAGGCCTGGGCGCTGATGTGGAATAAAGGAAGACAGGTGTAAAAAACGTCCCCTTCTCTGATGCCCAGGACAGTGTTGAGCAGCAGCGAGCTCAGAGCGCGGGAATGCTGATAGTGTACGCCTTTCGGCAATCCGGTGGTTCCGGAGGTGTACATGATGGATTCGTAATCGTCGGGTGTTATTTCAACCGCCGGGTTGCTCTTCTCTCCCTGAAGCAGGCTTTGATAGGGTATGGAATCCTCTGGGGTACTGAAATCTTCTCCTGCCTCATCAGACTCGACGATGACCCTCTTGATGTTCTTTAAATCTTTCGATATCTCCAGGAAGGAATCCAGATAGCGGTGGCTGATTATTATGGTCTCTGCATCGGAGTGGTTTACTATGTAAGAGAAACCTTCTCCCTTGAGGGCCGTATTCAGGGGGACGTTAACCATGCCGGCTTTGCAGAGTCCCATCCATGTGTATGCCGACTCTGGGCTGTTAGGGAGCATCACGCAGACTTTGTCATCTTTGCTTACTCCCATGCTCGTGAGCGAATGGGCTAGCTGGTTGGCCCTCTCGTTTACCTGCCGATAGGATATCGCTTCATCGCGATAGGTAATCAGTATTTCGTCTCCCTTTTCTTCAGCCCTGTCTTCGAATATCTTCTTGAAGGTTACTTTTGTGGGGTCTATCGTTTCGAGAGCCTGCATCAAAAGTTTGTCCCTGTCTTCCATATTTTTCCCCTCCAGAGAATATTTCAAGACTATAAAATATGGCTTAGGCCGCCCTTAGCGGATATTATATGAAAGAAGAACCATATACAAGGATAAATAAGGGCCGACAGAAAAGCCCTAATTCTGAAAATACTTTGTTATAAAATCCTTCATTAACCCCCTATAATGTTGTTTAATCAATCAGGCTATGTTATTTAAGGCTTAGATATCAAGGATAAGGGTAATGAATAATCCGTCTTTAGGGGCGTCTAAAAACATAATGGCGTCCGCGGATTCTGAGGATAAAGAGATAGTCCGGGCCTGCAAGAAGGGGGATGTCCAGGCCTTCAGGCTACTGGTTGAAAAGTATCAGGGCCGGAACTATGGAGTAGCCTACGGAATCCTGAGAAACAGAGAGGATGCCCTGGAAGTTTCGCAAGAGGCATTTATCAAGGCCTACAGATCCATCAGAGGCTTCCGTGGTAAATCCAGTTTCGGGACCTGGTTATTCAGGATTACCACTAACAAAGCCATAGATTTCATAAGGCGCAACAAAAAGCACAGGAACCTGGAAGAAAGAGATTGGAACAGAACCCTGATTCCCTCAAACGAAGTGACCGGCCGGGGCGAACACACCAGAGACCCCCGGGATTTGCTGGTTGACAAAGAGTTGCGGAATACGCTGGAGCTGGCCATGAATCAACTATCACCCAAGCAACGGACTGTAATCGTCCTGCGGGAGGTGGAGGGGTTGTCCTACGACGAGATAAGCAAGACGCTGGGATGCCCTAAAGGCACCGTGATGTCCCGGCTGCATGGAGCGCGCGCCAGGCTCCGGGAGATTTTAAAGGGACGGCTGGAATGATGAGCAGGAAGGCAATGAAATGCAAACAAGCACGCCGGTTTTTGGACCGCTTCGTGGACGGTGAGCTGGCAGATAAGATAGCAAGCCGCGTGGAGCAGCACGCCGGCGGTTGCCCTCGCTGCGGCGGTTATATTGAAAGCACACGAAGCATCGGCCGGGCGATTAACGCATCGGGGATGGCCGTTCGCTCACAGGCCTCATTATCTGAACAGGAATGGGCGCGTCTGGAAGAAGCCGTAGAGAAGAAAAAACGGATATTCATAGAAAACCCGTTTCTGAACCTGTGGCGCTGGCTCACTTTCTATCCGAGGCCGGTGTGGGTTTCGGCTTTCGCAGCCGCTGCCTTGATAGTGGCACTGACCACCACAAATATGCTACACTATGGGGAGACGAGTTTGTCCCATCCCGTCGTGGAGTATGTTGAAAGCGAATCTTCGCAGGTGATGGTGATAATGCCTGAGCAGAGTCCCGTAACCGTGATTTGGTTCTTCGAAAAAGTGAAGGCCACGGGAGGTTAATGCCGGCTTGAAAACGAAATTCACTTTACTGATTACATTGGTTGCTGCACTTACTATCGTCTCGCCGCCTTCGACTCAGGCGGGAGAGCAGGTGAAGGTCGAGGTGGACTTGATTTATGCCTCAAACCAGAACCGACCCACCGAAAGCAGTTTATCCTATCTGAAAAATCAGCTCCAGACATTTAACTTCAGTTCCTATTCACTGCTCCAGAGAAAGGGGTTGAAGCTCTCGACCGGCCAGAGCGGAAAGCTGAGCCTGCCGGGAGGCAGGTTTCTGAATCTGGAACTGGAGGAGGTTAAAGGAGGGCGCGCCAGACTCCTGGTAAAAATCTCCGACCGCAACCGGCAACTTCTGAGCACCATGTTCAGCATCTCTCCAGGTCAGACGGTGCTGGTAGGCGGCCCCACCTATAAAAACGGTTCGCTCATCATCGCCATCAGAGCCGGCTTCTGAACTCACATCCTCTCACTTGAATAAATAGCTTCCCTTATCGTCTATATCATAAATGGTAATCGACGCGATACTCACGTTATTCGTGAGATAAGGGGGAGTGAAAAATGAAAAAGCTTGTTTTTATCGCTGTTCTGATAGCAGGGATGAGCATAGTGTCTGCCGCCGCCGCCGGGGGATTGTCCTTTTCCCTGGGATTCTCAGGGGGTACCGACGTCATAACCATAGGCGGTCAAGGCCACGGAGGACATTACGGTCACAGAGGCTATTACAACCACAACTACTATCGCCACAATTACGGCTATTATGAGCGTTCCCATAGACCATATTATCGTTACTATGAGCGTTCTCGTAGGCCATATTATCGCTACAGGTCATACAGATACGGTTATGAACCTGGTTACTCTGATGGAGCGATAATCTTCAGGTTCTTTTTCGACGACAGGCACGACTACGGCCACCACAGAGACACGCATCGGCACAGGCACTATTACCGGCAGCGCCATTATTACGGGTGGTGAGAATAACCCCGCCTGCATGGGTCGGCGTCCGGGAGACAGAGCATGGTTTTTCAGTTGTGGAGCCTGGTCTTGTAGCCCCTCTTGTTGAGCGTCCGAAGGATTTGACGGAGGTGCTCCCGGCCCCTCGTCTCAAGATCTATCTCCACTATGGCCTTCTCCAGTGAGACCTCTTTTCTCATCCTGTCATGGTAGATTTGCAGGATGTTGCCCCGTTCTCCCGCCAGGAGGGCCAGCAGTTCGTTAAGGGCACCGGGCACGTCATCGATTTCCACCACCATCCTCATCAGCCTCCCGTCTCGCAAGAGGCCTTTCTCGATTATGCGCTCCATGATATTAACGTCTATGTTGCCCCCGCTAATCAGGGCGCAAACCTTCTTCCCCTTAACTTGCGCCTTGTTGTGCAACAGCGCGGCCAGAGAGACCGCCCCTGCGCCCTCTGCCACCACCTTCTCACCTTCCATCAGGAATAGGATGGTGGAGGCGATTTCCTTTTCGTCAACCGTGACAACATCATCCACGTATTTCTGGATCACGGGAAAGGTCTGGTCGCCGATAGCATGCACTGCTATACCGTCCGCTATTGAATTGGCCGAAGGCACTTTCACCGGTCTGCCTTTCTTGAGCGATAATACCGCGGTGGGCACATTCTTGGCCTGCACTCCGATGATTTTTATTTTCGGCTGCGATTCTTTTATGGCGGTCGCAACACCGGCCATCAGACCGCCCCCGCCAATGGGCGCCAGCACCGTTTCAACGTCATTCAAGGCAGAGAGTATCTCCAGGCCTATTGTCCCCTGACCGGCCATTATAGCCGGATCATCGAATCCATGCACCATGGTAAGCCCGCGCTCCTCAGCCGTTTCCGATGCATGCGCCCTGGCTTCGTCGAAGCCGCTCCCGAAAAGCAGCACTTCCGCCCCCATTGCCCGGGTGGCATTGTATTTGGAGATGGAGCAGTGTTCCGGCATTACCACCAGACACCCGGCGCCGAAAACCGCCGCAGCCATGGCCACCCCCTGGGCGTGGTTCCCCGCTGAAGCGGTTATAACTCCCCGCGCCAGTTGCTCCCGGGTCAGGCGGGATATTTTGTTGTAAGCTCCCCGTATCTTGAAAGAGCCTGTCTTCTGCAGATTTTCCAGCTTGAGGTAAATCTCCAGGTCAGTGGCCCCGGACGAGAGGTCGGAGAACATGAGGGGCGTGGCCCTGATTACTCCCCTCAGCCTGCGCTGAGCGCTGCGGATATCCTTTAGTGAGATCATTCCTTATCCTCTGATAGAATCCTGTGAGCAGCGTACCGGTACATTTCTCTTAGCGGCGATTATATTATACATCCGTGGGTCGCATTGTTATTATTATAAGTGACAGAAGGCTTTCCAACGGAGGAAAGCGATTTTAAACCCGAAAAAACACCAGACAAGACGGACGATCGTGAGCGATTTGAGAGTCAAAGCCCAAAAACTCGTGAAGACCCTCGTCGATGAGGGGTTCGAGGCCTATTTCATAGGCGGCTGTGTCAGGGACATGGTGATGGGCATCGAACCCCAGGACTACGACATAGCGACCAGTGCAACCCCGCGGGAAGTCATGAGCATCTTTCCCCGGTGCTACAGCGTTGGTGCGCAGTTCGGCGTGGTAGTGGTGGTGGAAGGAGAAGATCAGTTTCAGGTTGCCACCTTCAGGTCTGAACTGGGCTATTCGGATGGCCGCCACCCGGACGGTGTAATCTTCACCAGCGCCGAGGAGGACGTGAAACGGCGCGATTTTACCATCAACGGCATGCTCTATCAACCGCTGACAGATGAACTCATGGACCTGGTGGGCGGCAGGAAGGACATAGAGGCGAAAATCATACGGACCATAGGGGAACCCATCGCCCGCTTACGGGAGGACAAGCTGAGGATGATTCGCGCGGTGAGGTTCGCAGTGCGCTTCGGTTTCTCGATAGAAGAGAATACCCTCCAGGCTGTTAAGGGAAACGCCTCCGGCATACTGCAGGTCAGCCAGGAGCGCATAAGAGATGAGCTGATCAAAATTCTGCTCGGCCCAGGACCCGCTGAAGGGCTGACTATGCTCTATGATACGGGGCTGTTAGAATTCGTTCTCCCCGAGGTAACGGCTTTCAAAGGGGTGCCACAACCCCCTCAGTTCCACCCCGAGGGTGACGTGTGGAACCATGTAATCATTATGCTCAGGAATATGCACGACCCCTCGCCCACGCTGGCAATGGCCGTCCTCATGCACGATGTGGGAAAACCCCTGACCATCTCCCGCGCCGAACGGATTCGCTTCGACAATCATGCTAAAGTCGGAGAGGAGATTGCGGAAAAGGTCTGCCGCCGCCTCCGTTTTTCCAGGCAGGAAACGAATACCATCAAAGCCCTGGTGGCGCTGCACCTCCGCTTCATACACATAAGGAACATGAGATCAGGCAGGTTGAAGAGGTTCCTGATGGACCCCGGATTCAAAGAGCATCTTGAGCTGCACCGCCTGGATTGCATCGCAAGCCACGGAGACCTCGGCAATTACGAGTTCTGCCTGGAAAAACTGCAGGAGTACGAGAAGGAAGAACCCTCAGAAGGCCCCCTTATGAGCGGGCACGACCTCATAGCCATGGGCTTCACTCCCGGGCCTCTATTCAAGGAAATCCTATCCGAAGTGGAAGACGCCCAACTGGAAGGAAGCATAACTTTGCACGAACAGGCGAAAGAACTGGTACTCAAGAAATTCGGTCACATTTTGCCCGGGGGAAAACATTCGTGAAAATTTCGCCTCAACCCGGTTTTCCGCTCGATCGAGCGGCCTGGAAATTTCCTTGCTTCAGGCTAACCCGTGCGATAAAAGTTAGACGGAATTTTCGGCCACATCACTTTTTCATTTCACACTTCAACCTGTGAGAAGAGGGTCATGGAAGTAAAAAAAGCCATAGAAGAGAGGAGAACCATTCGGAGGTTTAAACACGATGAGTCTGTCCCTGACGAGTATGTTCAGGAATTGCTGGAATCGGCGAGATTGGCACCGTCGGGGGGCAACCTGCAGCCCTGGAGGTTTATCGTCGTAAGAAGCGAAGAGATGAAGCGAAAAATAGCGGAGTTTTCCGGCGACCAGCCCTTCATCATAGAAGCGCCGGTGCTCATCGTATGCTGCGGTGACCTGAGAGCGATCAAGGACCGGCCCAGGGTCTTAAGGGAACTGGTGGACGTGGGGGCTCTGGAGCGGCTGCCCCAGGCCCTGCTGGACGATCTCAACCAGAGAGTAAAAGAAATAGAAGGGACCGAGCTCCACGTCAGGGGAGTGGTCAGCAACACTTACATAGCCATAGCCTTCATGGTTCTTCAGGCGATGGAGCTGGGGCTGGGCACGGCCTGGATAGGCTACTTCGACCAGGATGAGTTGAAGGCCCTGCTGGAGATTCCACCCGATGATGTGGTTATAGTCTCTCTTCTGGCGGTGGGCCATCAAGATGAATATCCGAAGCAGCGGCCGCGGAAGAAACTTGAAGAAATGGTGTTCATGGAAAAGTGGGGAGAAAGATAAGCTGATGCGCCT
>CAYVLI010000140.1:1853-6877 GCA_964452105.1 uncultured Nitrospinota bacterium | reverse complement strand
GAGGAGAACTGGAGCCTCCCATCATTGAAAGGGGGCCGGGGGAAATAGGAATTCTGGCGAACTCCATGGAGGAGATGAGGAAGAACCTCCAGACGCTTCTGGCAAAGCTGAAGGTACATCAGATCGAGCTGGAGAGAGAGGTACGGGCTAAAACAGAACGTTCAAGGGCGCTGAATGAGCTATTTTTTCTATTTAATCAGACGCCTGAAATCGATGAACTGATAAACAAAATGCTGGGCCAAACAATGGAATTATTACGCGCGCAATATGGCGCCTTGTATCTGCTGGAAGAGGACGGCAGGACTCTCAAGATGACACCCAGCGCTTACAGCATAGCCCCTCTCCGAGACCGGAATCTGGGCATCGAGGAGGGCTTGACGGGCGAGGCCATAAGGGAAGGCAGGGCCCTCAGCACGGATATGGCGGACTATAAACTTGAGAGATATAAAAAATATTTTTTGGAGAAAGGTATAAAGACCCTGGCTTCTGTGCCGTTATATAGTAAAGGAAAACTTTTGGGGGCTTTGTCGGTGGCCAGCCGGCATAAAGAGGCCTTTTCTGCAGGAGAACTGGATTTTCTGGATTCGATAGCGAGCGTGGTGAGCTCAGCAATGGAAAATGCGTTATTATTCGAACAGCTGAGGACGGTCAAGGTCGAGTGGGAGACCACTTTCGACAGCATAACCGACCTTATAACCATACAGGATCTGGACTACACCATAGTGCGGGCGAACAGGGCTGTCTTCAAACTCCTTGATCTGCCGCCGAATGAAGTGCTGGGCAAGAAATGGCATGAAGTCTTCCAGGAACATGCCAATGGGCCTTCCCCCGACTGCCCCATGACAAAATTAATAAAGTCCAACGAGGACAGGCCTTTCTATACGGAAAATAGGGTCATCAAAGGACTCGACTTCAAGATCTCGGTTTTCCCCCTTAAGAGCGATGAGGGAGAATTGCAGGGCATAGTTCATGTGGCCAGCAACATAACGGATCAGAAGAAACTGATAGAGGCGCTGGAGTTCAGGGCCAAAAGCACCTCCATATTAAACGAACTCATCAAGGCCGTAAACTCATCTCTGGAGCTGGACATAATAACGACTAATCTGATAGAAGAGCTTCGAAAAATCTTTCCTGTGGACAGAATAAGCCTGGGACGCTACCTGAAGGAAGAAGACGCTTTTTGCTTTACGGTGTACCAGGACCTCATGGGTAAATTGAAATCGGGAAAGGAATACATCATCGAAGCAGAGCAGTCCCCGAGCATGAAACGCGTGTGGGAGAATACGGAGACCTACTACTGCAGGGACATGAGGAATGCTTCGGAACCTCTGGACCTTATGCTGAGGGATGAGGGGCTGAATTCCTATCTATCGGTGCCGGTGATAGCGGAGGGAGAAACCATCGCCACCATAAACTTGTGCGACCGCACAGAGGGACGGTTCTCCGAACAGGAAATAATCTTCCTGGAAGATCTGGCCAACCATTTTTCGGTGGCCATGAAGAATGCGCAGCTTTACGAGCGGCTGGAACGGGCGCATGAAGAACTAAAATCGATGCACCTGCAAGTTTTGCAGGCGGAGAAGCTTTCTTCCATGGGTAAGCTATCGGCTGGGACGGCTCATGAGATTCTCAATCCGCTCAACATAATCAGCATGCAGGCCCAGATAATGGAAATGGACTGGATGCTCGATGAAGAACAGCAAAAAGCGATCGCCGGCATCTTGAGCCAGGTGGATAGGATAAAGAAAATTGCGGACGGTCTTAGAACTTTCTCAAGGCAGTACAAGATTAGGGGTGAGATAAAACTTGATATCAATAGCCTGATAGAGGATTCGTTGAGCCTTATAGCACATGATCTGAAGGTCAATAATATCAATGTCGAAAAAGACCTTGAGCATGAACTACCCAAGGTCCTCGCCGATAAGGACCAGCTCACTCAGGTAATCCTTAATATAATGATGAACGCCAGGGATGCCATGCCTGAGGGGGGCACGCTCTCCATCAGATCCGCTGCCTCCAATGAGAACAGCAAGCGCGCCATCGAGCTGGAATTTTCCGATACGGGCATGGGCATTCCCGAGGAGATTCTGCCGAATATCTTCGACCCCTTCTTCACCACCAAATCTGAAGACAAGGGCACCGGGTTGGGGCTTTCCATCTGCTACGGCATAGTGGAAAAGATGGGGGGCAAGATAAGAGTAAAAAGCGCCAACGGCAAGGGCAGCGCCTTCAACATATCGCTCCCGGCATAACAACGGGCAGGCCTGTCGCAGGCAGCGGGCTTAATCCAATCACCTCCCTTATTACCTACCGGAATACTCCGACGCTCTTTTCTTTGTCCATGTTCCACCATGAAAGAGAGATAAAGCTTCCTAAAATCAGGACTTTCCTCAATTTTTCAAATGCCATCTCATTTTCAGGAAATGCTCATCTTTATAAATGCCAAAAGTCCCTTGAACGTCTTTCAAACATACCCACCGATCCCCGGTCAAGCCGAGGACAAGCTTATCGGTGGGTTGTTGATGAGTCCCGCTTGAAGCGGGACATCGAACCCCGTAGCTTGCTGCGGGGCATAGAATCCCCCAGATAAATCCGGGGGTTCGCCCCACGCATTCAGCGTGGCGAGTGATGCTCCCACCCTTAAAAGGGTGGGTATCATCTTCGCTTTTACTGCCTATTCCACTTTCTTATTTGCATAACTTATTAAACCGGAAGGAAAAAGCTGCCCACTCTACAAAATTATGAGGAAAGTCCTGTCCTAAAATGTCTTGACAACTCTATGCTTTAGATGCGAAAATTCTCATCCAGCGAGAACCTGTGGATTATCTGTCGCCCGCCGGATCGTTGATGATTGGCGCTAAATTAGTCGTGAGGGGAACTCAAGGTGGCTAAGATACTGGTCGTGGATGACGAAACGGCCATTTGCGACGTCATCAAACTTTTTCTGACCAGAGCCGGTTATGAGGTTTTTACTGCCTCCAACGGCGAAGAAGCGTTGAAGAAAATCGAGGAAGACGGGCCTTCCCTGGTGCTGCTGGACATAAAGATGCCCGGAATAGACGGCATCGAAACGCTCAGGCGAATTAAAAAACAGGATGAAACCACTTCCGTGATAATGATGACCGCCGTCTCGGACGAGAAGGCGGGTCGAATGGCCATGAGTCTGGGGGCGTCCGACTACATCATAAAACCCATAGATCTCAGGTATCTCAAAAAGAGCGTGGTATCATCGATTACATCTTAATGGTAACCGAACCGGTTATATCTTCTCCTTTAATTGCTTCGTTTCAAGAATAACGTTCCTTATTCCCGCATGGTTACATCCTGAATCTTTTCGGAGAATTCACCGATAATTTGCCGGTAGGCTTGCAGCGTTTTTTCTGCGGCGCCGCGCCATCCGAAAAGCTCTGCGGCGCGTTTTTCCCCCGCCTCAGATAAAGCGAGGCCCAGCCCATCATCGAAGATGACCTTCTCGATTGCGTGGGCCAGGGCTCCGGATGAAGCAGGGGGTACTATGAGTCCGCTAACGCCATCCTCCACTACTTCAGGCAGCGCGCCTGCACTGGTGGCTACGACGGGAGCGCCGCAAGCCATGGCTTCAGCTGCGGGCAGACCGAAACCCTCGAAGAGGGAAGGGAGGGCCACAACCTTTGCGGAGCAATAGAGCCGAACCAGCTCCTGGTCACTCACCTTGCCGGTAAAAACAACTCTCTTTTCAAGCCCCAACTTTCTGACCATCGAATGCGCTATTGTCTTTGAGGGAATGCCCTCATCCACCACGGTGAGCTTTATGTGGTCGTCCAGCAATCTCAACGCTTCCAGCAGATAGCGGATGCCTTTCTTCGTGTCTTCGGCGTTTCCCACGAAGAGCACGTCTATTTCACTCCTCCGAGCTCCGGGCAGGGGTTTGAAGAGGTCCAGGTCGATGCCGTTCCCCACTATTTTGATTTTATTGGGGTTCACCCCCAGCTCACTGACTATGGCCCTTTTGCCTTCTTCGCATGCCGTGAGGAGGGCATCCAGCCGCCTGGCCACTATGCCATGCATAAAGGGAGGGTAAAACGTCAGGACGTAGAACTTCTCCATGAAGGATCGCTTTATTCCCAGATCTATGCGCCTGTCTATGGAGAGGGGGTGATGAACGGTAGAAATCACCGGAAGACCGAGACGTTTCAGGAGCAACAACCCATAGCCCAGGCTTTGCACGTCGTGGATGATATGGAAATTGCGATTGCGCATCAGCTCCTTGAGCTTCATAAAGGCCCGCACGCTGAAGCTGAGCATCTCGGGAAATACACCGGGGGCGGTCACCGCAAGCTCGTAAAAATTAAGCGGGGTAAATATCCTGAGCGGTCGGGAGGAAAGGGCAAAGCTCTTCCTCCTGCCCCACAGGTTGAGGTTTTCTACGGGGTGCACGGCGGCCCAATCCATCTGTGCGGGATAGGGGGGGCCGACTATGACGTCTATGTTGTGCCCCATGCGGGCAAGCTCGCGGGAAAGATAATAGAGGTATATACCCTGCCCGCCACAGTGCATGTTACCGCGATAGCAGACGAAACAAATGTTCATGTGTGGTTTCCGCACCTGCTCCCGGCGTATCCTCAGCCTCGAGGCTTGCCGAAGGTTTTCCACATGTTTATCACGAAGATGAAACCGGAAGCAAGAAGAACGGCCCCGAATGCTTCCTTCATGTGGAATAAGATTGATGAGGCCGAGAATTGAGAAATGTACCCGCATAAAAGGAGCCCGCTCATGCCCACTATCGACATCCAGAAATGGACCTCGGCCAGCCTGAGGCTGTAAACCCTGTTCTTGTTGGCGAAAGCTGTGGGGAGAAGCTTGTATGCCACTCCGAAGATGAGCATGGTTACCCAACCATAGAGGCCGGTGTGAGCATGGACGAATACCGGCGCCGATGGGATGACTCTCGATAGCATCAGGTATCCCATGGTGATATTGATGAGAAAGAAGATGAAGCTGGCCAGTATGAAGCGCTTGCAGATGCTGTTGGTCTTCTCCAGATC
>CAYVLI010000140.1:0-1753 GCA_964452105.1 uncultured Nitrospinota bacterium | reverse complement strand
AGATGAAGCTGGCCAGTATGAAGCGCTTGCAGATGCTGTTGGTCTTCTCCAGATCGGCCTTATCCGGGATGATATTCAACCCGGGAGGCTTGCCGGCGGTAGCAGCCATCTATTGCTCTCCTTCAGAAATAGCCTGAACCTGTCAGCGAGTCAGGGAATGACGGAAGAAACGATATAATACGATTGACATGGCTTCAGCCGTAATTATAATGAATTCGACAAAATAAAACAGCATGATTTGACAACGAAACTCAAAAAACATCGGGCAGCCACATAGAGGGGAAAAGCGGTATTGCGAAAACTCACGAGTTTGAAAGAGGTACGATTATATAGAAACAAGTTCTTCGGCATTTTTTTCATAAGTCTGATCGTTTTAACCAGCGGACAACAACCGGAGGATCTGACGTTCGGGATAGTGCTCCTGGGGATGTTTATCAGGGTATGGGCTGCGGGCTACCTGATAAAAAGAAAACAGCTGACCACCTGGGGGCCTTACAGCTACACCCGAAACCCTCTGTATCTGGGCACTTTCGTGATAGGTATAGGGTTGTGCATAGTCCAGCGAAGCATTCTTTTCCTGATCATTTATGCGGCTCTGTTCATATTCGTTTATTACTTTCAGATACAGCATGAGGAGGCGACGCTGGGCGAGAAATTCGGCGAGGATTTCAGGGAATATTGCCGCAACGTACCTCGCTTCTTTCCTCGACTGACTCCTTACAGCAAAACTGGTTCAGATAAGACGAGGCGGTTTAGCCTCTCATATATGTGGAAGAACAAGGGTGGCGAGACCATCGGGCAGGTGGTCGGAGTCTTCCTGGTTCTGGACATCAAGGAGTACATTATCCTGCCATTCCTGTTTAACAAGGAGAGCCTCGGGCAACTGATCGTGAATTATTTCAGGCACTTTATGTGAGAAGGCGGACGGGCTAAAAGCGAGCGAGCGATTTTGCCGGTGAAGTAAATGTTTTTCTGAGATTGAGGAGGTTGGATTATGGTCGAGTACGATAAAAGCGTTTTGGGCGTCGAATCGACGCCGGCTACAGACGAAGTGGAGAAGGGTGCAATAAAAAAATTTGCTGCAGCCATCGGAGACGAAAACCCTCTATATAACGATGAGGAATACTGCAAAAAAGAGGGGTTCGGGTCGCTGGTGGCGCCGCCCACGTTTCTAACCACTTTCAGGGCGTCGCCCGTGCCGGACATCAAGCTCCAGTTCGGAAAGGTGGGCCTTCATGGGGGACAGTCCTACGAGTTTTACAAGCCGATTAAGGCGGGGGACAGGATCACCTACTCGAACAAGGTGGTAGATGTCACCGAAAGGGATGGACGCAGCGGAAAGATGGTTTTCACCGTTATTGAGACCACTTTCACCAATCAGGACGGCGAGAAGGTAGCCGTGGCCCGAAGCACAGGCATAAGGCGGGAATAGTCGAGCGGGTATGCTCGAAAACCGATGAGGAGGAATAATGATGGGAAAGGGACTTTATTTCGAGGACGTGAACGTCGGCGATGAGATACCCTCTCTGGGAAAGAAACCGATCACTCAACAGTTGGTGAAGTACGCCGGAGCGTCGGGAGATTACTACCAGATTCACTACGACCATCACTTCGCGGTGAACGCAGGGCTTAAGGATGGGGTCATCGTTCACGGTATGCTGAGCATGGGCTGGCTGGCTCAGATGCTTACGGACTGGCTGCCCGATTGGGCGCTGCGCAAGATGGATGTGAGGTTTGCGGCTATGGCCAGGCC
>CAYVLI010000139.1:0-6888 GCA_964452105.1 uncultured Nitrospinota bacterium | reverse complement strand
GTTTCCCGCCTGGGATCTCTTTGAAATAGAGCACTATAACGATATCTTCGTGGTAAACACTTCCCGCGGATGTCCTTATCCATGCTACTTTTGCTCTCCACATTATTTAGGCAAGAAGGTCAGAGTCAGGGATCACAAGAAAGTGGTGGATGAGATACAATATGCGGTGGAGAGGTTCGGGGCCAGGAAGATTCAGTTTGCAGATGCCACATTGAGTCTGCTTGGCGATTCCACCAGACGTATGTGCCAGGAACTGATTGACAGGGGATTGAATGAAAAAATAGAATGGATTTGCGAAACCAGGGCGGATAGCGTCGATCTTCCTCTTTTAAGGGAAATGAGAAAGGCCGGTTGTAAGTGGATAGCGCTGGGCGTGGAGACGGGTAACGAGCGCATCCTGAAAGAAGTTATCCGGAAAGGTGAGACGAAGGACCATATAAGGGAAGCGGTGCGATTGGCCAGGAAGGCCGGTGTCAAGGTTCGCTGCTTCTTCATAATAGGCCACTATACGGAGACGGAGGAGACCATTAAGGATACCATCAAGTTTGCCATAGAGCTCAATCCCGACGCACTTTCCTTCGGCTTGATCGTTCCCAACCCAGGGTCTGAGTTCCGCCGCATGGCCGAACAGGGTCTGGGGGGCATGAGAATACTGCATAACCGCTGGGCGGATTATAACCAGTACAACTATGGCTGTTACGAACTGGAAAATCTGCCTCTGGAAGAGCTCAAGCGCTGGCAGTCCAGGGCTTACTATAGTTTTTACACCAGGCACCCGCTGAAAGGACTCAAACTTTTTCTGGATAAGTCCGGATATAATTATAGTTTCAAAGCCCTTCTGAAAATTCCTATAATGTTGTTGGGCAACATGATAAGGAGATAAAGGAAGGAAACCAGGATGGTAGATGTATTGCTTGTAGAACCGCCGCCTAAAAGCGAAATGGGAAATTTAAGGACGCTGGGCAGCATGGGTACATGTAAGACAGACTTTGCGTGGCCCCCTCTCGATTTGATGATAATATCAGGGCTCCTCAGAAAGCATGGGGTCAGCTCTAAAATATACGATGCTAACACTCATCGCGCATCGTTTGACCAGTTAAAAGATGTGATAAAGGACGCTTCTCCGCGATGCGTCGTTTTCACCACCTCCACGCCGACAATTTACCATGACGTTAAAGTGGCGGAAGTAGCCAAGAACGTTTCATCTGACATTATGACCGCTGCCGTCGGCACACATATAACCGCATGTCCTGAGCAGACGCTGCGAGATAGCGCGCATCTCGATATCGCCGTTTATAGCGAGTCTGAGTTTCCCGTACTGGAGCTTATGAAGAATGATTGCAGACCCCAGGATGTGAACGGTATAGCCTATAAGGGTGAGAATGGGAACATCCACCGCAATCACCCGCATCCGATATGCGAGAATCTAAACGAATTTGGATTCCCCGCTCACGATGAGCTTCCTTTGCAAATGTACAGGGACCCTATGATGAAACGCTCGCCTATGACCATAACTTACGGTACCAGGGGTTGCGTTAATGCGTGCATATACTGTTCCTCCCCGTTTTACACCAGGTTCAGAAAGCGTACGGTAGGCCACCTGATGGAGGAATTGAGACATTTAGTAGATATAGGTGTGAAAGAAGTGAGGTTCTTCGATTGCGGAATAACCAACGACCAGCAATGGTGCACCCGGCTCCTCGACTGCATGATAAGCGAGAAGCTCGATCTGACCTGGTTCTGTAATTCCAGGGCCGATAAAATCACGGAAGACTTAGTGGATAAAATGAAAAGAGCCGGCTGCCACAGCATCAGCATAGGGGCAGAAAGCGCCAACCTTGAAATTCTCAAAACCATCAAGAAGAACGTAACCCCGGAAATAGTGGAAAGGGCAGTAAAAATGGTTCAGGCGGCCAGAATGCAAGTGCTGGTCTATTTTATGCTGGGGCTGCCGGGTGAGAACAAGGATACCATGAAAGAAACCATAGAATTTGCTATGAAAATCAAACCGGATATAATAACCTTGGGTATTGCAACGCCGCACCCGGGAACAGAGTTTTATGACATCCTTAAGAGTAATGGATATCTCACTACTGATGATTGGAGCATGTATGATCCTGCCAGGTTTCCGGTTTACAACTATCCCGATTTAACTGGCCAGGAAATCCATGATGCGATGGTGAGGGGCTATAGATCTTATTATCTAAGGCCTTCCTATATTATACGTCGGCTTAAGGTACTGAACAGCGCTCTGGATATAAAAAACAACTTTCATAATTTTACGGGTTTTATGAAGCGATACGTTTTCAAACGAGAGAATTAATTGTCAACTATTTCTGAAGAGTTGATGCGGGTTACTCTTTCCTTATAATCCTACCGAAGTCGCTTGCATAGGAGCCGCTCCAGGTTGGAACAATCCTTCAAAAGTATCATTATTATATCTCTGCTGGCATCCGCCGTGGTCTTTCTTTCGGGCGTTAAGTCCGATCTCTCCTTAGGCGATGAAACGTTTCATTATCGTATGGCCAGGCAGATTTATGATACGGGTGAACGCCCCATGTATGACCCGCTTTTCGATGCTTATGATAACACACATCTGCCATACGTAAACGCTCCTTTATGGCATTATGGATTAGCTTATCTATGGAAATTGATGGGCGGGCCTTCGCCAAAAACGGCTCAATTATATCAATCTTTTTATTATTTCTTCTTGATTATAATAACATCTCTGATCGCATTGGAAATTTATGGCATAAGAGAGGCCTTTTACAGCGCTCTGATTATTGCCACCGTTCCCTTAACGGTCAGCTTGTCTATAATTCTCCATATAGATATTCCCATTGCTGTTTTTTCTGCTCTCTGCTTTTTGTTATTGATCCAGAAACGCTTTTTTTGGGCTGGTCTTGCGATGGGAGCCATGCTTTTAACCAAGAGGAATGCTTATTTTTTAATTTTGCCATATGCGTTTCTCGTTGCTTATCTTGCGGAAAGTAGGTTTGCAGCAAAAATCAAAGCATTGCTTATGTTTGCAAGCATTTCTATTGTAATAAATTTACCAGATATAACTTTTCGGATTAAAAATTATTCCTTCGACTTTTTATACCGGTTCGAGAGTCTATCCCCTTCACCTGAATATGTTTCCAAAGACATACCGATATTCTTCTATGACCAGGCTAATATAGTAGAGCAACCATTGAACATCGTTAAATATTTGGGTATTGTCATGCTCTTTTCTATAGGGTTATACATTCTAAACAAAAAATATTCGAAGAAAGATTCTTTTTTACTTATATCTATTTTTGCCTATTTAATATTGTTTTTATATTTCTTTCGTCATGGCTTGATCATAAGGTATTTATCACCGATTCTTCCAATGTTGGCGGTTATTTCTTCCCTGGGTATCGCTTCATTAAAGACAAAATGGTTACGTAATGCTTTGATTATCATGTTGTTCGTTCAATTTGTTGGCAGCACATATTACGTGTATGAAAAAAGAATAATTCCTCAAGATATTAAGGATGGTTACGAATTTGTGAATCGAAACACTCCCGATAGCGCTCATATTATGAGCACAAAAAACAGGCTGGCTTATTATACCAACAGGCACGTGTTGTGGAATTCATATCTATCTCTTATGGAGATGCCCTATCTATTCTGGAAAGCTGATGAAAAGGAAGCAATAGATATTTTAAGTATTTATGATATTGATTATATTTTTATGGAAAAAGGAAGAATTTATGATGATTCGAGAGTCAGACACTTTGGCGGTTATCCAAAGACGTTTGTACAGAAAATTTCAACTTTTCGACACTTCAAACCTGTATTTGAAAACAAGGATGTCATTATATGGCGGATAGATAAATAGAGATTATAGAGAGCGTCATGGAAAATAGTGCAAAAAAAAGCATGTTGATCATAATTCCTGCTTACAACGAGGGGAGTAATCTATGTGACCTTATTAAGGAAGCAAGAAGGGAGTTTATAGGTGAAGACATAGCAGTGGTTGATGACGGGTCCACGGATAGTACCGGAGAAGTGGCTGAAAAGATGGGCATCAACGTTCTTTCACTCCCTTATAACCTGGGTATCGGAGGAGCGGTTCAGACAGGGTATAAATTTGCTCTGGAAATGGGTTACGATATAGTGATAAGGCTTGATGGTGATGGACAGCATCCGCCGGAGGAGGCTGCCAGGCTCGCTGAGCCTGTTCTCAATGGAGAGACGGATTTAGCAATAGGCTCCAGGTATTTAAGCGAAGGCAATTATGAGCCACAGATTTTGAGGAAAGCAGGGACCAGGATTTTATCCACCATCGTGTCATGGATGATAAAACAAAAAATAACCGACGCCACCTCCGGTTTTGTGGCGTTGAACCGCGATGCCGTCGAAGTATTGTGTCATGAGTTCCCCCGCGATTATCCGGAGGTCGAATCACTGGTCATTTTGCACAAGAATAATATGAGGATTAAAGAAGTACCGGTTAAAATGAAGAAGCGCGAGGATGGAGCGAGCTCCATCAAGGGATTAAAACAAGCCTACTACATGATTAAGGTTATCCTCTCCATACTCATGAGAATGGGAGAGGAGCGGAATGTCGGAGGGATATTAAATGATTAGTCTGCGCATAATCATAGCCTGTATCAGCCTGGTGCTGATATGGTCGGTCGTGACTCTTGTCAGAAAGAGGAAGCTGAAGGTGGAGTATTCCATTCTGTGGTTGGCCATGGGAGCGGTCATCATCCTGTTGAGTTTGTGGCCGACGTTAATCAATGTTCTCGGCGAAGCCCTGGGTATATATTACCTGACGCTCATATTCCTGGTATCCTTCACCTTCGTCCTCCTCATGCTCATCCATTTCTCCACGATCGTATCCAGGCTATCCGATAACGAGATGCTCCTTGCACAGAAGCAAGCTATTCTGGAGTGGAAGATAAAGAAATTAGTGGAGGGAGCGCAGCAGGAATAATAAAAAAGTATTCCCCTACGAAATTATCTTACTCGATACACCGATACTTTTTCTTCTTTTCCGCCTCCTTCGCTATGTACCAGATTTAGCTTGCTGTTCTGCTCTTTATCGGGAAAATCAGGATATATTTCTTTTAAATCTTCATTAAACACGATGTAATCCACTCCATTTTCCAGGCAGTAGCGAATCAAATGCTCATAGTTTCCGAAAGGAGGAACGTGATTAATACCCCCTGCATAGAAGGAGATGCGGCCCATATTACTTATGATGACAGGCGGCTTATCGCTGATCTCCTTGAGCCACAGGCCCGCTCTTTTTTCGGGTAACTTGTCCCTCCTCTGCGGTTTAAGCGTCTTGGGTGACATAATCAGAATAACCGTTATAAGACATAATGCCGCTACCTTTTTACCGTGAGAGCCGAGATCGGCTTTTTCAACGTCGGCAAACCTTTTCAGCCATTCTACAAAATATAAAAAGCCTACGCCGGCCCAGTACGTGGCTAACACGGCGATGGGAAGGGCGTGCCTTCTACCGAACCAATCATAGACCATATGAAGTCTGAAAAGGACTACGAGGTAAATCACTATAACCGAGAGCAGATATAAGTTTGTTTTTTGTCCTGTCCATTGAATTTTTTTCCTGAAGATGCCATAGAGGAGGAGCAGCGTCATGAGTGGATGAAAGGTTACAGCAAATCTCTTCCCAAGGTATGCAAGATGCCCCAGGTTGTTCCTGGTAGCCGCATATAATTTGTTAACGGCTTTCTTTTGGGGGTTTTCTATATTTTTAACCTCATTTCCCTTGTGTATAACAGTGGGCAGCGTTACGGTGGGTACATTTTCAATACCCGTTATTCTCCTCACATCATACTTGCCCGTCAGAAGCCATCTCCCATAGTTGGCGTGCAGGTACAGTAGATAAGGCGAAGCGACAACGAAGAGGGTGAGAAGCAGAATTAAGAGGGCTGCTGTTTTCAGCCTCAAGGAGGGAAATTTAGAGAACAGAGTCCATGCTACAAGCGGGAGAACTAAAAGAAGGCCCTCGGGCCGGGTGTGATAAGCCAGGCCTATAAACAGGCCGGAGTAAAAAAAGAGGATAAGTCCCTTTTTTGATACAGCATCTGCACTGAATATCACCGCCAGAAAGAAAAAAAACATGTAGGTGGATTCGGTTATTACATCCGCCGAATATCGGACGTGATATGGATTCAATATTAGAAACAGCGCCGCATATAATGTCGCTTTTTCCCCGAAGTTTCTTCTGCCCCAGACATAGAAAGGTATTAGCAATAGAGAGCCGCTGATGGCAGATACCATTTTGCCTGCCAGCTCCCAGTCGGGTATCAATTTTTGTATTATTCCAATAAAAATAGGGTAGAGAGGGTGAGAGTTTTCTTTTGCAAAGGCGGCGAAATCGCCTGAGAAAAAATCCCTGGCCATGGTTATATATGTGATACCGTCGTTGGCCATGACATAGGTCCATTTGACCATTAAGAGCCTCAAAGCCAGGGCAAGCCCGAATATCAGGATAAGATTTTTTTCTTCCTTAAGAGAAGCCATTTTTTTCAGCTCATGATTTTTTTGCCGAGAGCGCATCTAATCTGATGAAGATTTCATGGATTGTAGAATAAAACTCCGCCCTAAGACAACTCTTTTCCATGTTTAAGTTGAAAATCCGGTCTGTCCCTTCCCTTTATTTCGGCTGACATGTTTGCCCTCTTGCAGTTGTGCTATTATCTTGAGAGAGTGAATTCGGAGATTTCATGTAATAATCGCATCGACTACGAGGCCCGGATGAAAAGAAACGCAGCGCAGGTCGCTCCTGGAGGATGATGATGCAGCCCATCGACGCATTATGGACTTTTCCCATAATCATGGGGGCTGCCATCCTCATAAGCTGGGGCGCAGAATCCTCCCAGTACA
>CAYVLI010000138.1:1909-6901 GCA_964452105.1 uncultured Nitrospinota bacterium | reverse complement strand
TCCAGGGGGAATTTCCCGGTAATCAAATCATCCAGCGGCAGTCGCCCCTGGAGATACAGGTCAACGAGATGAGGGAAATCATGTTGTGGGTGCTCCGAGCCTACCAGCGAACCGCATAATGTGCGGTCCAGCAGCAAATGGAACGGGCTAAACTCTATTTTATCAACAAACGAAGGCACTCCCACGACCACGGTTGTCCCTCCGGGTCGTGTCACCTTCATGGCGTTCAACATGACATCTGTTGTCCCCACGGCCTCGATTGCAACATCCACCCCTTCTCCCAGAAGCTTCTTGATGGCCGATACCGGCTCTTCAGCGGAAAAGCAGTGCGTAGCCCCCACGCGTTCGGCGGCCTCCAGCTTCGCTGATACGCTGTCCACGGCGATGATCTTGGCCGCCCCGGCCAGTCGAGCTCCCATCACGGCGGAAAGCCCAACGCCCCCGCAGCCGAACACGGCAACCGTCATTCCATAGGCCACTGCGGCCGTGCGTACCGCGGCGCCAAAACCTGTCATAACGCCGCAGCCGATTAGGCAAACTTTGTCAAGAGGCGCACTTGCAGCTATCGGAATCGCCTGCCCCTGGTGAACCACGGCACGGTCCGCGAAACCCCCAATACTCATGTAGCGGTTGAGCCCTTTACCGTTTCGGGTGAGGCGGCCTCCCCCCGGGCTGGGGTTCATATGAACACATAAGTATGGTTTCCCACGTATGCAGGCCGGACATCGCCCGCAACTGGGGGTTTGAGAAATAATAACATGATCGCCGGGTTTTACCTGAGACACCTGGCTGCCCGTTTCCTCTACTATACCTGCTGCCTCATGGCCTAAAATAACAGGCAGGGTGACCATCTCACCCGTCATCTGAACATTGCGGTCGCTGCGGCATACACCGCACGCATGAACTCGTATCAAGACGTCATCCGGTTCCAGCGCCTCAATGGTCAATTCATCTAATTCAACCGGCTGTTTCGTTCTTTCCAGAATAGCGGCTTTCGTCTTCATGCAAAAAGCCTCTTTCAAGTGAAGGTATCTACGGATATAATTTAGCCTCAAATTTACAACTATTCCCGGTCATCTGCACCAGGACCTACTTATGGCCATAATTCTGCAACATCATCTCTTCCACTTCATTTATCACTAATAAGATTTGGGCAGACCCAGGACGTGTTCGCCGATGTAGTTGAGCACCATCTCCTGCGAGATGGGGGCCAGCCGGTAGAGCCTGACTTCGCGCCACAGTCGCTCGATGTGATACTCCTGCGCATAGCCGTATCCTCCGTGGGCCTGGAGTGCGCGGTCTGCCGCCTCGAAGCCGGCCTCAGCGGCGCGCAGCTTGGCTATGTTGGCCTCCTGCCCGCAGGGCAAGCCGTTGTCGAATAACCAGGCAGCCTTATGCACCATGAGCCGCGCCACCTCCAGTTTGGAATAGGAATCGGCCAGGGGAAACTGTATCCCCTGGTTCATGCCGATGGGGCGGTTAAATACCACGCGCTCGCTTGCGTACTTGACCGCCATGTCCAGGCAGGCGCGCCCTATTCCCACGGCTTCTGCGGCCACCAGTATTCGCTCCGGGTTCAAAGCGGTGAGCAGGTAGTAGAAGCCCCTGCCCTCTTCTCCGATGAGGTCTTCGGCTGGTACCCGCAGGTCTTCTATAAAAAGCTCGTTGGAGTCCACCGCATGCCGGCCCAGCTTGGGTATCTCCCTGATGGTAACGCCGGGTGCGTGGATATCAGCGAAGAACAGGCTCATTCCCCGGGTCTTCTTGGCTACCTCTTCGTAAGGTTCGGTGCGGGTGATAATGAGCATCTTCTCGGCGTTCTTGGCGTTGGAGCACCAGACTTTCTGGCCGTTGATAACGTATTCGTCACCATCCCTCCTGGCCATGGTACGGATGCGAGTCGTATCGGTGCCTACGTTGGGTTCGGTGATAGAAATAGCCAGCTTTAGCTCGCCTGCGGCTATCTTCGGGATATATTTTCGCTTCTGTTCCTCACTGCCATGATGAACTATCGGCATAGCGGTGAAGATAGAGGAATGTAATGGCGTAGCGCCGGTGCAGCCCGCTCCGGAGGCCATCACTTCCTCCAGAACGATGGCGGCCTCCATCACCCCCAGGCCGCTTCCGCCGTATTCCTCCGGAAAAGCTATCCTCAGCCAGCCCTGCTTTGCAAAGGCGTCGAAGAATTCGTGGGGGAACTCTCCTTTGCCGTCTTTTTCGCGCCAGTATTCCATGTCAAAGCTATCTGCCAGCCTGCGCACCTCTTTCTGAATCATTTTCTGATTCTCGTCGAACTCGAAATCCATCTCCACCCCCTGTAGAATGGCATCCTGTTGGGAACTTCTAATTATGAAATTTTCCCTTTAACAAGTTTAAGTATTTTCTCGCACGCCGAAAGAGCCTTCTTGCCATCGTCATCAATAAACGTTTTATAAGGAACAGAGCCGGGAAGAGCGTCGGGATATCGCGCTTGAATATAAAACCTATCCAGGAAGCTCGCCTCGTTGATTAAATTATCAAATTCTTTGTCAAACGAAGCGCTCCGCTCGACCAATTCCACCACTGAATGATTATATACAGTTCTCTGACCCTTAAAATAAAGATATGCCTTTACAGCCTTTTCGGCCGATTGTTGCGCAAGGAAGCATGCGTTGGAATAGAAACTCCCTTTAATCATATATTCGCAAGCAGATAAGTCGTGTTCTGCCTGCTCAAGCCACCTATCGGCCTCTCTCCTCGGGTCTTTCATAAATAACTTTGCCTTCCGATAGAGCCGTCTCCAGAAATGAGTTTCCTTCCCCAAGCATCTGCTCTATCTCTTGAGGTGTGTAAATCAGGACGTCGAGAGCAAACGTCGGCCTGATAAGCTCGCAGAGCTCTACGGCACGATCTATGAACCGTTTCCGGGTACGCTTGATGACTATGACATCCAGGTCGCTGAATTCATCGGCGTCACCCCGGGCATAGGAGCCGAAAAGAACGGCCTTATCGGGTTCATAAGCCCTGATTCCAGCCAGAACCTTCTGTAGCTTCTGTTCAGGTATTAACTTTTTACGTGTTTGTGACATGGCTTCATAATAACATAAGATGGGTATGCTATAAACAATGCAAAAGAGGCGAGGTGGTTCAGACCTCGCCTCTTCAAGATAAACTTTCAGAAACCACCCGTTGCTAAGACCATCATTTCTGCTGGTAGCGCAGGTATTCCTGGCCCACTTCGTCGTTGAGCACACAGCCAATAGGCTCGCCCTTATCCAGATTGCCTGTGCATTTGACGTTGCAGGATATGCACTCCACTATCTCATCGTCGCGCCCTTCTTTCAGCTTATTGGGCCAGTAGGGGTCTGTCAGCAACTGCCGTCCCACCGCTATCAGGTCTGCTTTGCCCTGATCGAGAACTTCTTCACAGGCTTCACGGGTATGCAGTCTGCCTACGGCCACCACAGGCACATCCACCGCTTTCTTTACTGCTGAGGCAAGTCCCACATGGGTTCCATGCGGCTGGTCGGCATCAGGTATAGTCATCTTGGCCTCTTCCGTTCGGCTTCCCGCCGATACATCCAGGATATCCACTCCTGCGTCCTGAAGCTTCGCCGCGAAGGCCGTTGAATCCTCCAGTTTTATGCCGCCTGATGTATATTCGATCGCGCTTAACCTGTACATGATTGGATAGCTCTCACCGACCGCTTCACGAATCACCCTCACGCACTCGAGGCCGAAGGTCATCCGGCGCTCCAGGCTCCCTCCGTACCTGTCCTTCCGCATGTTGGTGAGCGGGGAGAAAAGCTGGTGCAGGAAATAGCCGTGTGCACCGTGCACGTTAATGGTATCGAACCCGATATCCCGCGCCGCATGGGCCGCCACGGCAAATTTTTGGGCTAGTTCCTCGAGTTCATCAGTTGTTATCTCACGGCACTCCTCCGTGGCGGAAGGAGCGACCTTCTCGCCATTGGGCATCTCATCCCCCATCCAGAGCTGGACTCCGATCGCTGCTCCGTTTTCGTGAACGGCATCCACCAGAGGCTTGAGGCCCGATACCCACTTCTCCGAGGCGAATGGATCGACAGGGGTCCCCTGAAGGATCACCAGGCCGGCGCCGCCGCGAGCCCGCTCGGTATAATACTCGCGAGCCCGGTCGTTTCTAAGACCGTAGTTGGTGGCTATTGGTGGGAACACCACCCTGTTCTTGAGGGTCATGCCCTTGGCGATAATTGGTTCGAAAAGCTTGCTCATATAATCCCCCCTATGTCGTTATCTGAGTCACATCATTTACGAGGATACTATTAATAGCAGGTGGCGGAGGATGTTTCCAGCATTTTTTACCCGAAATGCCGCGCAACGCGACAGGCTTGACAATCAAAAAAATTGTAATTCCTGTCGCCTGTGTTAGAATTACTGAAGATTTCCATCTAATGTAGAGACCATGTTTATAACATCATGAGAGGGGAAATAATTCATGAGCCAGGAAGATTTAAAATACAGGCGCTACCTGGATGGAGAGCGTCCGCCCAACTACCGAACTCTCTCAGGCATCGAGCTGAAAGAATTCTTCACCGCCGAGGATACAACTGACGGCGCTCCTCCTCCCGGCGAATACCCCTTCACGCGCGGAATTCACGAGGAGATGTATCGCAAGCGCTTATGGACTCGCAGGCAGCAGAGTGGTTTCGGCGCTCCTGAAGAAAGCAATAAACGATTGCTTTACCTGTTGGAACAAGGGCAGACGGGGCTGAACATAGACACCGATATGGGCTCCAAATTAGGCCTCGACCCGGATCACGAGCTGGCCATGGGCGACGTGGGTCTGCAGGGCACTTCTATGACAACCTATGAGGACATGGAAGAGCTTTTCCGGGACATACCACTGGACAAAGTGAGCACCACCATAATAGTCCAGCCCCCCTATTCAGCCATATTCATGGCCATGTACATCCTTCTGGCCAGGAAGAGGGGAATCCCCGAGAGCAATCTAATAGGGACTATCATGAACTG
>CAYVLI010000138.1:0-1809 GCA_964452105.1 uncultured Nitrospinota bacterium | reverse complement strand
ACCGAGGGATGGGTGGAGGACCAAATCAGAGAAGCGCGGCACAAATTCTCCCGCGAAATTGAAGAAGGGCAGAGGCTGGTGGTGGGTGTTAATACTTTTCGTGAAGAAGACGAAGACGTCAAGATAAACATCTTCCGCACTTCCTCGGAGATGCAAAAGGAGCGGATAGAATACGTCAAGCGATATAAAAGAGAGCGAGACCAGGAGCCTGTCAACAAGGCCCTGGATGCTCTTTACAAAAAAGCGGCGGAGCGGCGTGAAGAAAACATTTTTGGGGAAATAATGGGCGCGGTAGAGGCCGGAGCCACCGTCGGCGAAATCTCAGACACTCTTCGCAGGGCGGAAAATTTCGAAATAGTTGTCTGAAAAGGGTGTGGGCTCTCTTTCCCATTGATACCGTTTAAGCCTGATGATGCTAACGAGGGAGAAAAGAAGTGGCGGCACAAACCAAGACCAAAAAAATACTCCTTGCCAAAATGGGACTGGACGGCCATGATAATGGCATGACTATCGTGGCCAAATGGCTGCGCGACGCGGGGTTCGAGGTAGTCTATGCAGGCATCTACAACACGTCGGAGCGCATAGTCAACACCGCACGTCAGGAAGACGTCCAGCTTATCGGGTTAAGCTTCCTCGGCGGCGAGCACAGGCACTATTCCGAGAGGCTCGTACAGCGTCTCAAGGAAGAAGGGATGGATGACATCAAGATTATCCTCGGAGGCGTCATACCAAAGGAGGACATCCCCGGCCTTAAAAGCATAGGCATCTCGGAAGTGTTTACCCCGGGAACCATGAAGCAGACAATCATAGATTACTTTAACAATTTATGAGGAGATGTGAACGGTGCAATTATCGGACCCTAAAACCAAAAAGGTTCGTAAGTACCTCATCAATTGTGTGGTGGATACGGGCCATGGAATTAACTTCCGCCAGATAATGGACGCCACAGGTGTAACCCGCCAGGAATTAGGCGAAATAATCGTGGCGCTCGAAAGGGGTACCTGCATCGTCATGGAGAGAGGAACCGAGAACGTCCGCATGATACATCCCTTCGCCACCGTCAGCACGCCCTTCAGGGTCGAGGTAAAAGGCCAACGCAAATGGTTCGCGGAGTGAGCCCTGGAGTCCATGGGTGTATCCTACCTCTTTCCGGGTGAAAGAGTTGACATTCACTCCTATTGCGTACATTGCTACGAACCCCTGCACGTGGCCATGAAGGATGGGCGGATATTGGAATACTCTCCTGAGACGCTGCGCATTCATTTCGGCGTCCCTTTCAAAAAATGGGGAGAAAACGTCATCCATGCATGAAACAACATGAACTTCCTCAGTTCTGAGGAACATATAAAGGAATGGGAAACGGTTCATCCCGAATTCAAGAACGGCTCAGCCATCACTCCGGAGGCAGGGCTTAAGTTCATCACGGTCATAGGGAAAGACCGGCTCGACGCCGACTACGTTACTCCTTTGAAAGAACTGCCGGCTGCCCTCAGAGAAATGGTAGAATCGACTGGCGCAGACGCTGCTTTTTGGGGTCTGGCCTGACTGGAAACCCTGACGGGGTCGGAACTAAGGGCGGGCCTGTTATCCCTTTAGCATGGAAGGGCTTACACATAAATTCAGGGGGACTTTCTGATTCAAAGTTCCCCTGAATTTTACATCCGGCTTTAATTACCGCCTCGATCGCTGCGGTACGATGGTTATGGCTTTCTGGCCGGTGACGCAATAGTATTCGCACAGCCCGCAGCCGACGCAGGCTTCCTTGATGACTACCGGGCCGCCGCCTTTTATCATTTTAATGGCTTTATC
>CAYVLI010000137.1:0-6915 GCA_964452105.1 uncultured Nitrospinota bacterium | reverse complement strand
TATACAGGATAGGGGAAAAATTTCAGGATCTGATGCAGAGAAAGGGCCATGAACCCTCCACCCAGGAGTTGGCAAAAGAGCTCGGCCTAGCGCCGGAAGATGTAGAGTCTGTCCTGAGGGTTTACAGGACACATCTTTCCCTGGATTCCCCGATAAAGGACAACGAGGAGACGAGCTACATAGAATTGCTGGAGTCCAGTGGAAACCCCTCCATCGAGGATAACCTGATCCGTGCCTCTTTGAGAAAAGAGATCGAAGAATTGCTGGAAGAGTTGACTCCGAGAGAGAGTGAAATACTTAAGCTGCGGTATGGATTCGACGAGGAACCCAAGACGCTGGAGGAGATAGGCAACAAGCTCGGCTTGTCCAGGGAAAGAATCAGGCAGATAGAGAAAAAAGCTAAAAACAAGCTGCGTTCCAGGTCACGCACAAAACCGTTGCGCGATTACCTGAATTAATACCCTACCCTTTTATGGAAATCCCCGCCTTCAGGAGCGGAAAAGTCCGTTTATCAATTCAGGCTCAGGTGATCCGTCCGCTCTCAGCCTTGCTCGGCTGCGGGATAGCTTTGGCCTTCTTCGATGACTACCAGCTCGGAAGAGCAGCCTCCTTCCTTCATGGCCTCTCTCAACTTTCCCAGGCTTCCAGGGATTTGTGTAACCATCAGCCGGGCCATAGACCTTATATTCATGTCATAATGTATGGGAATCAAGACCTTGGCATCCAGCTCTTTGGCCGCCCTGGCCGCATCCTCTGGCCTCATTACCGCCCGGATTAAGAAAAACATCTTCAGACCGGCTATGGGCAGGAGGACCACGTCTATTTTGAACCGTTCCGCCATGGTTGAGAGTTCCGGTATGTTCCGGGTATCCCCGGCGAAATAAAATGTTTTCTCATCTCCTATGATAATGTAGCCCACCTGATAAACGGAGTGTTTGGCTGGCACGGCGGTTATTGTCAGACCATTCATGGCCTTCTGTTGCCACGGCTCAAGTTTTTCAACACTCGAATATCCCAATCCCCGCACCCTGCGGACCAACACATCGCTGGGAAGGATTACCAGCGCCTCCTTGTTTAATTTTCGCAGCGCTTGCTCATCGTAATGGTCTTTGTGACCGTGCGAGATTAGGATCACGTCCACATCAGCGAGGTTCTCAAGGGGGATGCCTGGAGGCCGGCGGTGGTAAATCCCCCCGTAAACCGGCTCGTGGTACCATGGGTCAGTCAGCACTTTCTTTCCCGAGGCTTCGATGAGAAGAGTAGAATGCCCGATAAACGTTACTCTTTCCGCTGCCATCAGACTTACCCCCTTTTATTAAACACAAGGTTCAGATTACCTTCTCCAAATTAAATTTTTCGATCTCCTCCGGGCAGTATCCCAGCCATTCGAGCACCTGGCGGGTGTGCTCTCCAAGCAGGGGTGAAGGGCCCTTAACTCTTGCCGGTGTCTTGCTGAACTTGATGGGTATGCCGACGTTCTCCACTTTTCCCGCCGTGGGATGTTCAAAGGATGTTATCATTTCATTTTCTCGGACCTGAGAGTCCTCAACCAGGTCGGAGAGGTAATTCACCGGGCCGCAAAGTATGTCGCCCTCCTCCAGCCTGGCCAGCGCTTCCTCCGCTCCGAGCTTAAGGAAAACTTCTTCGAGTATCGAGACCAATTGCTTTCTGTTTTTCACACGCAATTCGTTGACAGCGAACCTGGGGTCTTCTCGCAGGTGTATCAATCCCATGGTCTCGCAGAAGCGCCCCCAGGCCTGTTCGTCAAAAAGCCCCATGAAGACATACTTCCCTTCCCTGGTGCGAAAGGCCTGATAGGGAACGATCTCGGCGTGACTGCTGCCCATTGGTCTGTAGTCCCTTCCCGCAACAAAGTAGGTGGAGAAACGAGCTATTTGAGAGTAGAGTATGCCATTGAGGAGGGAGGTTTCAACCTTCTGCCCTATCCCCGTGCGCTCCCTGTACATCAATGCAGCGAGTATCCCCTGAGCGGCCATCAGCGATCCTATCATATCCACCACGGGCGCGCCGCAAAGGCAGGGCGGACCGTCCATCTCGCCGGTGCAGCTCATGACGCCTCCCATCGCTTGCAACACGGCATCCACTCCCGGTTTGCTCCTGTAGGGTCCGGCGCTGCCGAATGCCGAGAGCGAACAGTAGATTATAGAAGGATTGAAAGAGGATACGGTTTCATAATCCAGCTTCAATTTCTCCGCCACGCCCCCGCGGAAGTTCTCTATGAAAACATCGCTTCGCTCTGCGAGGCGATACAGTATCTCCCTCCCCTTCTCCTGTTTCAGGTCAAGAGTCACGCTCTTCTTGCCGCGGTTGAGGTTCAGGAACAGCGCTCCTTCCCCACCCTGGTAGGCATCGTATATGTTTCTGCTGATATCCCCTTTACCCGGCTCTTCGATTTTGATGACATCAGCGCCCATGTCGGCCAGGCTCATGGTGCATGCGGGTCCGGCCATAACATGAGTGACGTCGAGTACCATCAGGCCTTCAAGGGGCAGGGGCCCCTCATGTTTATCTTCAGAGCGCATTCAGTTCACCTCCTGTTAACCCTTAAAAGAGCGTTTTGTACCCTATGTTCCGAATAGATATAGCACAAATCATCGCTGCTCTTCAATAGAGCATATCGACACCGGAGACCTCGATTTTCCCCCGCCACCGCTGCGGGCCGATGGACACAGAAATGTTTTGACAGACTTCAAATTTATCTGTTAATATCTGCCACGTATCATGTGCCTGCAATTGCGATTTTCAGGCACACTCCGGATATCTTTAAAGCCTGATAGTGAAAGGAGGTAATCATGGCCAATAAGATAAAATACCTTGGACACTCAGCCTTCTCCGTTCTCACCGACTCCGGTAAGACCATATATATCGATCCCTACCTGAGCCAGAACCCCACGGCGGCCATCACCGTGGACCAGGTTAATTCATGCGATATAATACTCATCACCCACGACCATTTCGATCATCTGGGAGACGCCTCCGAAATAATCAAGAAGTGCGGCGGCATCGCAGTCGGTATGCCCGAAACTGTTGCCAAGCTGAAAGAGGCGGGCATTGCCGATGATAACATAGTAAACGCCGGCTTCGGGATGAATACCGGGGGAACCAGCCAGGTCGACGGAATCAAGATAGTCATGACCCAGGCTTTTCATTCGGGCACATCTAACCCCAGCGGGTATATAGTAACGCTGGAGGACGGAAAGACCATATACCATTCCGGCGATACAGGCATCTTCGGCAGCATGCAAGTCCTCGGTGATATATACAACATAGACCTGGCCATGCTTCCAATAGGCAGTGTGTTCACCATGGATCCGCTTCAGGCGGCAGTCGCCGCCAGGATGCTAAAATGCAAGAAGGTTATACCCATGCACTATAAGACCTTCCCCTTTCTCGTACCAGACCCCTCTTCCTTTGTGGAGCTGGTCAAGGAGAAGGCCGCGGGCGTCGAAACCATACTGTTGAATCCTGGTGAAGAGTGCGAGCTTTAATCTGAACTGGAATCTTAGCAAACGCGGGGCGGTGTTCAGGGCATCCCCCGCGTTTCTGTTTACGGCCTATATTGAAATTACGCTCATCAGAACCCCGTAAGGTCCTCGCTCCATGGCAATTTTTTACGACCCCGATGGGATAATCAGCTGGGAAGGAGAGATTCTGGAGGTGGTGGAGCCCACCATGCTCGCCGATGAGCAGATAGCGGACTACGTGAAAGCCGAGCAGATAACCCGCGCGCTCTTCATTTTCAAGAATCAGGATTTAGAGGTGGTTTACCAGGACACCCGGCAGAACATCCTTGTTGAAGCCTGCGTCGCATACCACAAAGCAGACAATGCGCCTGTGAGGTTGATCTTCCAGCGCTGGAGCGACGATAGAATAACGATAATATTAGACGAAAACCCTTTCAACAAGGGATAAGGTGGGAGGGGGCGGCCCCGATTTACAAAGGAGAAAGCGGAGGCCGCCCTGACTGCATCCTAAAACATTTATAGTGAGTGAAACAGGAAGCGCCCGGTGATTATCTTCCCTTGCTCCTCCTCTTGGATTCCTTGAGCGGATTGATGCGTTTGTTTTCTTTTACACCTTCCTTTACTACGTTCGTTGCAAAGTTACACTTTCCCAGGAGCCACTTCGTTGAAGGGTCTGCATAGGTCTTGCAGAATTGAGCGCCTTCGTAAGAGACTATGTGTGCACAACTGTCACACTGCTCCACTATCGAGTGGCATATCCCGCCGTTAAATGTGCAACCTTTATCAGCCATGAATGAGCATTCGACATCTTTTTTAACCGTGGTGCAGAGCATTTCCTCTCCTCTCGCTACAGTAAATAAAACTTTTCTCCAAGGTTCCACGCATAGAACCAGCGTACTTTTATTATCCTATTTTCAAACAGGAATCATCGAACGGGTCCAGCAGAAGGAAACCTGCTGAGCCCATAAGGTGGGCTGTTCAAGGAACCTTCAGGACTTTAATGTACTAATGTCTTTCAAAACAATCAAAGATAGCAATATATTTATAAAACAGGAAAAGTCAACCAAAAAAGATAATATTTTCTCATTTTTTTTAAAATAATCGTTATGGGTTCTTATCATTTTCGCAAAGTATCGACCTTTACAATATACTTACCATGGGATAACTTGAATAAGGTGAGGCTCTTCCTGTTATAACTCGCTCCTGATTGCTGTATCTCTGAAAAGGAGGAAAGATGAACGTTTACGATGCTATCTCGAAACGAAAAACCATAAGAGCATTTAAAAAGGACCCGGTCCCACGCGACATCCTGGAGAAGATTCTCAATGCCGCCATCAGAGCCCCTTCCAGCTCCAACGCCCAACCATGGGATATCGTCGTGGTCGCAGGCGACGAGAAACAACAGTTAAGCGAAATGCTGGTAGAATTCAGCAGAGAAAAGAGAAAGTTCTCAACGGATGAACCCAATAAACAGCCCTTCAAGAGCATACCTTCCCTGTTCACCGAAAGAATGGGCAAGCATCGCCAGTATATGTCCCAAGAGATGCAGAAGTACAACGTCAACCTCAGAGATGAAGAAATGATGGAAGGGAGCTACAGGTTCTATGGAGCTCCTGCGGTCATACTCATGACAATAGATAAAGGGCTTAACACTCGTTACCTTCTTGATGTAGGTGCGGCAAGCATGGCCCTCCACCTGATGTGCCAGGAAGAAGGGCTGGCCACCTGCAGCATAGGCATGATCTTGAACTATGAGCTCGACGTAAAGGAATTCCTTCGCATCCCGCCTGAGAAGCGCCTCATCGTTGGAATAGGGGTAGGATATCCGGACTACGACAGCCCTGTCACCAAACCGGAAACATACAGGGAAGACCTTAACGAAGTCTGCAGGTGGGTAGGATTCGAATAAACCCCAATCGTTAAAATTTAACAAAAAAATGGCGGAGAAAACCGGTCATTAAAACCGGCCCCTCCGCCATGCTTTCTTCAGGAGGCCATGGAGCCGCCGTCCACGTAGATGGACTGTCCGGTGACGAACGAAGAGGCTTCCGAAGCCAGGTAGATGACCGCCCCGACGATCTCCTCCGGCTCGGCGATGCGCCCTTTGGGGATGGTGCTCGCGACCCGCTTGGACATTTCGGGGTTTTCCCATATTGGTCTGCTGAACTCGGTCCGGGTCAGACCCGGCCCCACGCAGTTGACGTTTATGTTGTAGGGAGCCCACTCGTTAGCCATACACATGGCGAGCATCTTTACCGCAGCCTTGCTTGCATGATAAGTACCGAGCCCCTTACCGGCGCGTTCGGCGCCCACCGTCGTGATGTTTATTATTCGGCCGCCGCCCTGCTCCTTCATGATGGCGGCGCATTCTCTGCTTAAAAAGAAAAGCGCTTTAACGTTGGTGTTCATGATCTTGTCGTAACCGTCTTCGCGAAGCTCCAGGAGCGGCCTCAGGAAGCTCCTGGCCGAGTTGTTCACGAGCACGTCTATCCTGCCGAATTCCTCTTTGGTTCGTGACACGAGATTCCGCCTCTGCCCCTCATCGGTTATATCCGTTTGTATAGCCAGGACCCTGCGCCCCATTCCCTCTATTTCCTTTGCCGTAGCCTCGATTTCCGCGGGTGTCCTGCTGCAAATCGCAACGTCACAACCAGCCTCTGCCATCCCCAGAGCGATAGCTCTCCCGATGCCGCGTCCTCCCCCGGTGACTATGACAGACTTACCTTCCAGAGAAAAATCGATACTCATTGCTTTATGCTCCCTTCCTTGATTCGAGATATGAACCGAACTGTTCGCCGATGGGCCGATTTATAGCACATAGAAGGAGGTAATTCAATCCATTTGAGTATTACGGACTGTTAATCGGCATGCTCTGGAACAGCATGCTTATAAAGGGCAGAATGCCTTAAGGCGGGAGTGGGTGGTTTCAAAGGAGCGAAAAAAAATTAGAAAAAGCGAAGTATCTACTTGACCAATTACACCTTCGAACCATATATTATTAAATCATTTTGAGGGCATGACTATAATTAGTTCCTCTTTTACGGATTAAAACTAAAATTCAACGGGACCCGGTGATATCCAGTGAATGATAAATAATCACATTAGGACTATTGTGGTGTGATGTAGAGGAAATATATATGGCTCGCAAAAGCAGCAAAGAAGACAAGTTTAAAAAGGATATCGAGAAACAGAAAAAAGTGCTTCTGGAACGGCGCGAAAATCTGATTAGCAGGCTTACATATCTCTCCAACGAAGGCAAGAAGACCGAAAGGAAGGGCGACAGCTCAGACCTTGCGGCCAGCTCCAGAGACGAGGAGCTGAACCTCATCCTCAGCGACCATGAACGGCAGGAGCTGAGAAGCATAAACGAAGCCCTCATACTCATCGAAGAAGGTAACTACGGCCTTTGCGAGGAGTGTGGAGGCAGAAT
>CAYVLI010000136.1:0-6935 GCA_964452105.1 uncultured Nitrospinota bacterium | reverse complement strand
GTCGAGTACCATCTGGGCGTCCCCTTTATGGTTCTTGCGAACCAGAACCCCATAGAGATGGAAGGCACATATCCTCTTCCCGAGGCGCAAATAGACAGGTTCTTCTTCAAACTCAGGGTGCAATTTCCGAGCAGGGAAGAGCTGCTGGAGATAGTGGATCGCACCACTTCCCCCGGTGCGGCCGAGCTGAAAATCGTGCTGGATGCCGATTCAATATGCAGGCTCAAGGAAATAGTGCGTGAAGTTCCCGTTGCCAGCCACGTAAAAGATTACGCAATGAGAATAGTAATGGCGACTCACCCGGACAGCGAGCAAGCCACCGATGCGGTGCGCCGGTTCGTCAGGTATGGTTCCAGCCCGCGGGGGCTGCAGAGTGTGGTAATGGCCTCAAAGGCCAGAGCATTGATGGGAGGGCGCTACAACGTGAGCCTGGAAGACGTGCGCAGGGTGGCGCCTGCAAGCCTGTCTCACCGCATCATACTCAACTTCGAAGGCGAGGCAGAGGGAGTGGAGGTTGCGGAGATGGTTGACGGGATTCTGGAGCGGGTCCCCGAGATGTAAAGCTTCTGGCTGACGTTGTTGAGCGGGGTATCGCATTTTGAGAGGAGTGAGGTGCGAATAGATGAATAGGCCCGAGGCGGAATCGAGTATGCTCGCCCCCGAGTTCCTGAAAAAACTGGAAGCGCTCACCTTCATGTCGCGGAGGCTTCGCCGCAGCCACGCGGGAGGGGAGCATCGCACCCCATCGAGGGGAATGAGCCTGGAGTTCACGGATTACAGGAAGTATAACCCCGGCGACGATTTCAGATACATCGACTGGAACGCCTTCAGCCGCCTGGAGCGTCTCTTCCTCAAGATATTCACAGCCGAAGAAGGCATTTCGGTTTACCTCCTCGTAGATGTGAGCGGTTCCATGGGGCTGGGGAAGCCCTCTAAACTGGCTCATGCGGCCAAACTGGCCATGGCCCTGTCCTATGTGGGCATAGTCAACTACGACCGCGTTGGAGCGGTATCTTTTTCCAACGGCATTAACGAAATGCTGCCGCCGGTCCGGGGCAGACCTGCTATCGCTCGACTTTACGACTTCTTTTCAAGGATGCGGTGCGGGGGAAGGACGAATTTTAACGCCGTCGTATCACAGTTCGCGGAGAGGAGCAGCGCTCCGGCCCTGATTTTTATACTGAGCGATATGCTTGACGAAAGGGGCTGCTCTCAGGGACTCGATTTGCTGCGCTATGGTCGAAATGAGGTGGTGATGGCGCACCTGCTGGCGGATGAGGATGTAAACCCCTCATCTTCAGGGCCGCTGTTTCTGCTGGACTCGGAGACGGGGCAGAGCAAGAGGATGGTGGTCAGCTCCGAATTGTTGACTGGCTATCGCAGCCGCTTCCATGAATTCGCCGATGGAGTGGAGCGTAACTGCCGCCAGCGCGGTATCGAATATTACAGGACCACCACGGCCTTGCCTGTGGAACATCTCGTACTCAGATACTTGAGGAAGGGCCGCCACTTTCGTTAACTGGTGGGCGCGGCTTTTGCGAGCCGTACCCGGGCAACGGAGCGGGGGAGGAGGAATGAGCCTGGCGAATCCATGGGCGCTGTCGTTGCTCTCTCTCATACCTGTTATTTTCTATCTGCACAGCCTGAGAATGGAGCGGCGGGAGCTTCGTGTTTCGGCGGTCTTTCTGTGGGAGGAAACGCTTGAGGAGCAACGCAACAGGCCGATCCATAGGAAGCTCAATCTTAACCTGCTCCTGTTGTTGCAGGTAGCGGCGGTAGCCGCGCTATCGGTGGGGCTGGCCAGGCCGCAGTTGCTGCTCACTGCTTCGCCCGTTAGGAGAGCGATACTCATAATGGACGTGAGCGCAAGCATGCGCGCCATGGAAGGAGAAGTTGAAAGATTCGCTATTGCTAGGAGAGAGGCCCATGATCTTGTCAAACGGCTCACTCCCGACGGAGAGATGATGGTGCTGGAGGCGGGTGCTGAGGCTGTTGTCAGGAGCGGTTTCACAAACGACAAGACCGTACTTCACGAAATCATCGACAGCGTCAGGGCGACCGACGAGCCGGGCCGGATCGCCGCGGCAGTTAATCTCGGACGTTCCCTCGCGGAAGACGGGGGCATGATATACCTGATAACCGACGGAGCAGGCTTTTCCGGGCTTGAACTTGAAAGTGACGGAGCTGTGGTCAGGCCCATTATCGTAGGAAGCGGGGGAAGGAACGTGGGTATTACCGGGATGGCTCTGCGGAGAAAAATCGACGGGAGCGGGGACTACCAGTTACTCATCCGTACGAAAAACTTTACACAGAAGAGAATGGAAGCGGGACTGGCCGTCAGCCTGGGCGGAACGACCATTCACAGGCGCAACCTGGCCCTGAGAGCGGCATCCGCCGTATCGGTGATAATTCCCCTATCGACGCTGTGGCCGGGGGAGATAGTGGCCTCTCTGGATGTGGAGGATGATTTTCCCGTGGATAACGTCGCTTATGCGCTGTTGCCTTCCACGCCGGCCCTGAGAGTGCTTCTGATTTCAGAGGGAAACTTCTTCCTGGAGGAGGCGCTGGCCGCATACCCGGGCTTGAAGATGACAAGAATATCCGATGTGAACGCACAATCGTTGGCGGAATTGATGCGCGAACAGGACGTAGCCGTTTTCGACGGTATTCCTGCACCCGACCTGCCTGAAGGCAGCTACCTGATTATAGGCGCGCCTGTTGCTGTGCCTGCGCTCCGCATAACGGGTCAGGACGAAGGAACGTACACGCTCCACGGCTCATCATCTAATCCTCTGTTAAATCACCTCGAAAATATAGACGTCAGAGTGGGTAAGGTTTTAAGGGCAGAGCTGCCTGAGGGAGGGGAATTGATCGCGGGCAGCGGAGAGGCCCCCCTTATCTACAGCTACTCCACTGCGGGGTTGAGGCTCGTGTACATGGGCTTCAGGCTTCGGGATTCGGACCTCCCCCTCACGCCGGCATTTCCCGTTCTGCTGGGGAATATGATTAAGTGGCTGCGGCCGGGAGAAGGGGCGGAGAGTGGACAGGCGCTGACCGGGTCCGCATATTTGGCTGACCTGGGGCCTGGGGCAAGGGAAGCGATTGTCAAAGGACCCCTGGGGGAAAAGTTTGCCGCTCCGTTGGAAGATGGCTTTTTGCGGTTTCGGAACGTGCGCAGGGCTGGTTTTTACGATGTCAGAGCAGGGAGTGAAAGGCGCAGGTTTGCGGCTAACCTGTTCGACGAGGAGGAGTCGGACATCGGTGTAAAAGGAGCAGTGCGAGAACGGGAAAGATTCGCAGGGTTAAAGAAGGAGAAAAACGAGAAAGCCGCAAATCCTGTGTGGCGTTATTTCCTCTTATCTGCGTTAGGATTCGTAACCATTGAGGGACTGTTGTTGAGCTTTAGACGCTGAGTTCAACCATGATGCTGGATAAATCCTACTATCTTCTCTTCTTGATTATCCCACCACTTGTCATTTTCCTGATGAGGCGGGATAAAACCCGTCGTGACAGTAAAAAGGATAAGGCTTCGCTGGTTCTCAGGCTGTGCGCTGTATCGCTGCTGTCCCTGGCGCTGGCCGGTCTGGCCATACCGGGGAAGATGAGGCCCGTCAACGTTATCTATTCCGTGGATGTCTCCAGAAGCGTTGGGGAGGGCGCACCGGGCAAATTTCTGCGCACGGTGATGGATGCGGCCCGAAATAGGGAGGGAATCCACAACGCAGGCGTAATTCTTTTCGGCAACGGCTCCAGGTTTCTTCCGCCCTCGACCATGCAGCAAGTAAATGCTACGACTTTCGCGCAATCGCAGCTTTACAGCGATGGTTTAATGTCCTCCGGGACGGACATCGCCCTGGCATTGAAACGGGCGGTAGGCTACTTCAAAGACGGGGCTGTGAACAGGGTGGCGCTGTTCACGGATGGCAGGCAGACTACAGGGGACGCCATTGCTGCTGCTGCTGCGCTGCGGGCGGTTGGGGGCGAGTTATTAATAGCGCCGGTTGACAGGCCGGAGGGCGGCGTGGAGGTCTCCGTGCAAGACATTATCGGACCCCGGGTGGTGAGAGCCATGGAACCATTCAAGCTCAGGGTCCTGATAAATAGCGACGGCGAGGTCGATGCACGTCTGAACCTGTTCGAGGATGGTCTGCTGGTGGAGAGCAGGGAGGCGCTGCTCAGTCCAGGCATTAACGACCTGCCTTTCAAGAGCGTGGTGGAGAAAGAAGGGCTTCGCCATTACCGGGCCGTTGTTTATCCGGCATCGGATTTCATGACGGAGAACAACGTCCGCGAGGCATTTGTTCGAGTATCACCGAAACCACGGATTCTCCTGGTTCACGGAGAAGGGGAGGATTCGACTTTTCTCTTTCGAGCCCTGGCGGCGCAGGGTTTCGATGTGGTCGGGGGCGGCGTGGAAAAGTTGCCATCGAGCTTGCGGAGCTACATCGGTTATTCGGCTGTCATCCTGCAAAACGTGTACGGCCTTGGCATCTCCATGGAGAAGCTTGAGTTGCTGGAAAGGTATGTCAGGGACGCCGCTGGCGGCCTGGTGGTCATAGGAGGAGATAAGAGCTTCGACCGGGGATATCTCGACACCGCCCTGGGCAGGATGATGCCGGTCAGCGTGGGTTCGCCTTCCAGCCTGTCTGTGCCCGGTGTGGCGCTGGTGCTTGTCATAGATAAGTCCTCCAGCATGAATATTGGAGGGGGGAAAGTGAACAAGCTTGAACTTGCCAAAACGGCGTCTTTCAGCGCACTGGAGATGATGCAGCCTTTCGACAGGGTGGGTCTGCTGGCCTTCGACACACATCATTTCTGGGCCGTGCCGATGGTGCGGGCCGCTGAGCGGGAGCGGTTTGCGGCAGGACTGAGGACCATTGCCGCAGGCGGCGGCACCGACCTTTATCCCGCCCTCGAAGAAGCTTACAGGAAACTAAGGACGGAAGACTCGGCCATCAAGCACGTGTTCGTTCTCTCCGACGGGCTCACGGATGATAAAGGCTTCCAACGACTGGTCGGAGCCATGGCATCGGATAAGATAACCGTATCCACCGTGGCCATGGGTGATGATGCCAACCTGAAGCTCATGAAAGAAATCTCCCGAAGGGGAGGCGGGAGATTTTATTTCGTGACGAACCCCGGGGAGATGACCAGGATATTCCTGAATGAAGCCATGCTGGTCTCCAGGAAGACCGTTGTGGAAGGGGACGTTATACCTGTCCCCACCGGCCCTCATCCGGTGCTGCAAAATATAGATGCAGATTCTCTGCCTCGCCTCGGTGGATACGTGCGCACATACCCCAGGAAGGCCGCCGGCGTCGTCATTGCCGCTCGCCGGGGGGACCCCCTTCTAACAGGGTGGCAGTATGGACTGGGGAGGGTCATGGTGTTTACTTCGGACCTTTCAAACCGATGGGGGGTCGAGTGGGTGAAATGGGGAGAGTTCGGCAAGCTCGCCGCCCATATAGTGCGTCATGTCTCATCTTCCACCTCAACGAACCGTGTCGAGGTGGACTACCGGGTGGATGGCGGGAAGAGCGAACTGATAGTGGACCTTTACGATAGGGATGATGACTTCGTGAACCTGGCTGACCTGAGCGGCAGGCTGGTGGGTCCGGGCGGCAAGGCACGCGAACTTGCTTTTGTGCAGACTGCGCCCGGGCGATATAAGGCTCGGCTCGATGAGGCGCGACCGGGCTCTTATATGATTAAGCTCCGAAGCTCGCTCGAAGGTTACGATCGGCCCATGGGCACGACCGGTTTTTCCATTCCTTACCAGAGAGAGTATGCTTCCTGGGGCGTGGATAGAAAATTCTTATCTAAACTCGCCCTCGCCGGAGGAGGGATTGTCCTGGAGAAAGACGATCTGGAGAAAGAGATTTACCGCCCTTCCAGCAAGGTGGCAGGAGGGCGGGATCTCTGGCCTATTCTGGCGCTGGCGGCCCTTGTGTGTTATTTTTTAAGCATTGCTGTTGCCAGATGGCCGCGGACCCGGTGATGCCGATAATGAACCGGCTGTGCAGTTGACCATGGCTTCGAATATTTGTGGAATGGTTTGGTGAATGCCCGCAGAAGAGGGGGGATAATGACAGACATAGAACTAACAGAAGAGATAAGGGAACGCGCCTTTGAGAGCGAAATGGACTACTTCGGTGTGACGCCCGTGGAAAGGCTTATCGGCGCGCCGGAGGGATGGAGACCCACCGATATCCTCCCCGGCGCCAGGACCGTGGTGGTTATGGGCATGCGCATCGGGCAGGGGGTGAGGCATGTCCAGAGAAGGGTTACCCAGGACCCTGGTGTAAGCTCCAGGTACGGGATATTCATCTATCAGGTCTATGGATACAACATACTCAACAACAAGATGAACCTGGCGGCCTACGCCCTGGGCAAGGTTCTGGAGAAGGAAGGCTGCACGACTGTGCCCATCCCGGCGAGTCCCCCCTACAATGTCAAAGAGCTTCTGGCGGTATTCTCACATCGCCACGCCGCCGTGGCCGCGGGGTTGGGCCAGATGGGCTGGAGCAAGATAGTGCTCTTTCCCGACGACGGCCCCAAGGTGCGACTGGTCTCTCTGATTACCGAGGCGGAGCTGGAACCGAGCGCCCCCTACCAGGGCCCGCGGCTCTGCGACCCGGACGCTTGCGGCAGGGTGTGTGCAAAAGTGTGTCCCACGGGATGCCTCAGCGACGTGGAAGCGGTTAACTACGAGATAGACGGTGCGCCCATCGAGCACGGTGGGTTCGACAAGAGGCGGTGTCTCTCAGCCCCATGCGGAGCGTGTCTCATGCTTTGCCCCGTCGGAGGATAGACTGTTTTCCGATCCTTTAATTGGTGGAGGCGAGGGGGCTCGAACCCCTGGCCTCCAGAGTGCGATTCTGGCGCTCTCCCATCTGAGCTACGCCCCCACCATTTAACAAATATCAATTTATACC
>CAYVLI010000135.1:4195-6948 GCA_964452105.1 uncultured Nitrospinota bacterium | reverse complement strand
TGGCATACTGATGTCTTTCTGCATCGGATGAGTGAGGATGACCTTGCACCCCATATCCAGGGCCTCTATTGTGAGGGTTTCCGCTTCGGGCCAGGAAAGGTGCCCCGTAGCGATGATGCAGTTCAGCCTGCGCACCATGTTGAGCACTTTGGTGCACTTCTCGTAGAGGCGATTGTTGATGTCGTCTGAAACACGGATGGCCTTTAGCTCTGTCTTAAGGCGCGGCATGAAGTCGGGGTCCTTGACCCATTCCGGGGGAATCTCATAGTCGCTGTAGTTATGCTTCAGATGGTTCCATGCATGTACCGTAGGGAACCATACTATGAGGGGAAACTCCCTGGACATGGTAGTGGATGCATAAATGGCGCTGGGATTGAACCCCCCCATGAAATAGTTGAGCGTTATGGAGCCGATGAGCTTAAGGTCGGACTTATGCTGCCCGCTTATGTCTGCAATGGCGGAAATCGTGGGAAAGCTGTGCGATTTCAAGGCCACTCCGGCTATCTTGCCCTCCTGTTCTTCCACCAGTTTCTTAACATTGTACTTCCTGGGGAGGATATCGGGGCCGACGTGCAGGTGAAGGTCATAAGCTTCCCTGACCAGCTCTTTTATCTCATTCTCCATCGCAGACATCTAACACCCTTTATCACTCTAATTTTTAAGTGCCACTCCATTCTTTATTATAGCAGTAACTTCTTCCGGACCGCACAGCAGTTTCCTCTTCGAATCCGCTCCCGTTACCAGTAAATCGGCTGCCATACGCTCCGTAAGGCCGTAATCCAGACCCAGCAATCCCGCGGAGTTGACCGTGGCCATGTCCAGGATGGCATCGACATCCTCGACCCGGCTCAGGCGAGTGGTTGTGGCCAGGACGTGCATCTCCCTTATCATGCTGCCGTTCCCCAGCGGGTAAAAGATATCGCGGATGTTATCCGTGCCAAGGGCCACTCTGATTCCAGCTTCCAACAGTTCCCTTATGCGGGTAATGCTGTTATGAGGCCGCGAGCCGGGCTGAGCCGGGAACCTGGTAATGAGGTTGCAGCTCGGCGTCACTATGACCGTCATATCCGCCTCGGCCATTTTTTCGATGACGGGCATGGCCCCGACATCTTCGACCGCCGCCAGGGAAATGCAGTGTGTGGCTGCGACTCTACCCAGATACCCTTCTTGCAGTGTCTTATCCACAAGATATGGAAGTATGAAATCTTCGGGGTCGTTGGACTCATCCACCTGGATGTCCAGATGCTTATCGTATTTTATGGCCAGCCGGAAAAGGAGATCGATATGCTTTTCCTGATTCTTGCGGCCCTCCTCGACCAGTGGCAGGCCTCCCAGGAGGTCCGCTCCTCCGCTCAAGGCATCTTCCAGCAAAGAATACGCACCCTCCTTCAGCACACCCTCCTGGGGGAATGCGCAAATCTGGATGGTTATCCTGTCGGAGAGCTCTTCTTTCAGCTCCAGAATAGCCTTCAGCGGGGTAAGACCGGCGGTGGGGTCCACATCCACCTGCGTGCGGATGGCCGTGGTGCCCTGCTTAAGCATTTCCAGAGCCACCTTACGGGCCCTCTCCTTGACTTCTTCCACGGTATAGTCGCTCTTGAACCTGCGTATGAGCCGGCGGTTTTGCTCCAGGGTGTAGCCGAACTGATCCGGCTTCATGCGGGAGAGGAGGTCTGCCTTGTCCAGGTGGGTATGCGCATTGACGAACCCCGGTAAAACAAGCTTACTCTGAGCCTCTACTATCACTTTAGCATCATGGCTTGAGCGAGGGATTATCTTGGATATCAAGCCGTCATTCACGCACACATCAGAGAGGCCGGCTCTGCCTGCCTCCTCTACAAGCGCTTCTCTTATTATGAGGTCGATTTCCGAGGACAATTCTAATGGCTCCCGTTCCGCCCTTTCGATAAAAAAGCCTTCCCCTTTGCTACAGGGGAAGGCTTTCCATAATGCAAAAGCTCGCTGGCGAGTTCATTTCTTCCTTTCACTCTTGTCACCGACTCTTTCAAAGCACTTCCTGGATGATAACCTTATCCTCCCCTTCTTCCTCCTCCAGGGTCATCTTCACTTCTTCGCTGCCCGCCGTTGGTATGCTCTTGCCCACGTAATCTGCGTGTATGGGCAACTCCCGGTGACCCCTATCCACCAGCACCGCCAGTTGCACCGAACTGGGCCTGCCCATGTCCATGAGGCTGTCCAGAGCGGCCCTGATGGTTCTGCCTGTATAAAGGACATCATCCACCAGGATAATTTTTTTCCTGTTGATGGAGCAGGGTATTTCGGTTTTATGGATTATGGGATTATTCTGGGGGCTTGGAGAATCATCGCGGTAGAGGGTTATATCCATTTCCCCCACCGGCACATCCATCTGCTCGATTTTGGCAATCTGGCTGGCCAGCCGCCTGGCCAGGAATACTCCGCCTCCCTTTATCCCTATTATCACCAGGTCTTTGGCGCTCCTGTTCCTTTCCAGTATCTCGTGAGCGATGCGCACCAGCGCCCTGCCCATCGCCTCCCTGTCCATCACCATCCTTTTGTCTTTGTACTTCATCCCGGCCTCTGCGGGTTTACTCCCCGGGGTAACCCAGTTTCATGGATATTCTCATTCCTGCGTCCTGAACGAGCGGGGTCAGGTCCTTCTTTATGCGTTCTTTAGCCATACGGAAGGAGGGGCCGGATATACATATACCCGCTACTACCCTGCGGGTATAGTCTCTGATGGGCACTCCTACGCATTTAATCTCCTCTTCGTA
>CAYVLI010000135.1:0-4095 GCA_964452105.1 uncultured Nitrospinota bacterium | reverse complement strand
ACATGCCCTTCTCTCATAATGGCTATATAAGCCGATTCGTCGCATTCGGCCACCATCTCTTTGAGAATAGGGCGCGCCTGGCGCAACAGCCCGCTCTGATGCTTATAAATCTGACCCAGTTCAAAGACCTTCAAGCCCAGTCTATAATTTTCCGTTTTCTTGTTCTGCTCTATATAGCCCCTTAGCTCAAAGGTGGCGAGCAGCCTGAAAACGTTATTTTTGGAGAGACCTAAATTTTTACTCAGCTCAGTCACACCCAGTTCATCACTTTTTCCGTTAAACGCCTCCAGGACATCGAAGGCATGGTCTACGGCTTTGACAATGTCTTGCTCTTTGGTTTTCTTTACTGCCATATCTCCTCGCACCTTTCGAGATTTTAAATTTACTATCTTATCTTACCTTCTCCAAGGACCAGAAGCCCTACCGTTAAAAATAGACGTCCCCCTCCATTCAAGAGACTTTCGATTAAAACTTCACCATTCCATCTCTATCGATTTCTTTTTCTCCTCCAATACCCGATAAAGGTCGCCGGCTTCCTTGCGCGAAACATTCCCCTGGGGGAGTAGCATTACTTCCAGCTCTATCGATCTGTTCCAGAAATCTATGAATATTCTGTCCCCTTCTTTTAACCCCTTCCCGGCCTTTGCTTTTATACCGTTTACCGTTATGGCTCCCTGGCCGCATAACTCCTTCACCAGGGACCTTTTCTTTATCAGACGGCTGGTCCTGAGGTAATTATCCAAACGCAATCTTAATTTATCTCCCGAAAGCCGCAGACTCTCTCAGGCGCCTGCCAGAACTCAGGATTTTTTTCTTCCCAGGTCGTAGGTTATCTCGATGAATGCTTTTTCCTTTAACTTCCGCATCCATTTTTTGTAATTTCCCTGCGCCTTTTCCTCTTTAATGGCCTTGATTATCTTTTCTTTAACTTCCTCGAGAGGCAGCGGCGTGGGGTACACATGGTCATCCACTCTTATTACGTGAAACCCCGCCTTGCTCCTTATCAGGCCGCTCACCATTCCCGACTTCAAACTGAACATGGTTTTTTCGAGAACGGGTAAAGCCTCCCCGCGCTTGAAAGAACCAAGCCTTCCTCCCTCTGAAGCGTTTGCGCCTTCCGAATAGGCCCTGGCCAGTTGAGAGAAATCTTCGCCCGTTTTTATCTTATCTAATACCTCCATGGCCCTTGCCTGCACCACGTCCTCTCGCTTCGCAGGGTTGTTTTCATCCACGGCAAAGAAAATCTGGCTTACTTTAACCTCTTCTTTCCTTTTGTAATCGGAGATATGCTCCTGATAATAGGCCTCTACAGCATCGGGATTAACCTTGGCCGAGGCGATGACCCTGAAATAATAGACCTTTTGCTCCAGTATCCTGTCTCTAATCTCATCGCGGAATCTCTGTATACTGGTGCCCGATTCCTTCAGTATCCTTTCCATGGCCTCGGGTGTGATTCCGTTCTTCTCCCTTATATTCTTCAGCGCCTTCTCTACATCTTCATCCCGCACCTTTAAGCCGAGTCTCCTGGCATCCTGAAGCTGAAGCTTTATGTCTATTAATCGGTCCAGAACCTCTTTTTCCGCTTCCTCTACCTTCTTGTTGTCTGCTGAATGTGTTGCTCTCACCTTGGAGAGCAGAGGCATGCCTTTCTCCTGTACCTCACTGAGGGTGATTATGTCATCGTTAACTTTGGCTACGATGCGATCTACAATTATGCCCCAGGCTGCATCCGCCACCATCAGGGAAGCCGCCATTACCAACAGGAGCAGGGCCTTTCCGGTTACGAGCTTAACTATTTTCGTTCTACTGAGATAATCCGATATGTTCAAGAGAGGCGTGACTCCTTAGTCTATTAAAATTTTCGGTAGATATCCCCACCTTTCCGCCGGCTGTTCGATTACGATATCGAGTGGAGCATGGTGGTAGCGCCAATTCACCCAAACAATGGTTTAATACTATTTCATGATTGTTTTAAGCGGCTAAAATCAAATATATAAAGGAGAAGCATTAAAAATGCTTACCGTCAACCATGCTCCCTATTTAAACTATCTTGATTTATAAAATTTTGCAACTCTTTTTTTAAATATATAAATGCGTTCTCTGAAAGACCACTATGTAGTTTTATTTCAACAGTTTTATCAGACACAAAACGAGCTTCTTCTCCCTTGCGTTTCACCAGTTCTATCACCTCAACGGGGTCAACGGAGGTCGATTTGTGGAAAGTAAGCAGGCACTTGTCGCCCTCCATCTTTAATCTTTCAAGCCTTATCCTGCCAGCCATAATCTTTATCTCAAAGTAATCCATCAGCTTCTTCATGGGGCAGGGCAGCTTGCCATACCGGTCCTCCAGCTCTCTCTCATATCTTCTCAGTTCTTCCAACTCTCTCAGGGAAGAGAGCCTCTTGTAAATCATGAGGCGCAGGTTGGTATCACTCACGTAATCTTGTGGAATGATTCCCTGATAGCCCAGCTCCATCTCTGTTTCCATCTCTTCCTGGTACTCCTCGCCCTTTATCTCCTGAATGGTCTCCTCGATGAGCCGGCAATAGAGGTCGAAGCCCACAGCGGCGATGTGTCCCGATTGCTCTGCGCCTAATATGTTTCCCGCCCCCCGTATTTCCATATCCCTGGTTGCCAGACGAAACCCCGAACCGAGTTCGGTCAGCTCCTGGATGGCTTTAAGGCGCCGCCGGGCAAGCTCTGTCACCGAATCCTTTGCAGGGATGAGCAGATAGGCGTGCGCCTGATACTTATCGCGTCCCACCCTTCCTCTGAGCTGGTAGAGCTGGGCCAGGCCGAACCTGTCCGCCCGGTTGATCAATATGGTGTTGACAGAGGGAATATCCAGCCCCGACTCTATGATGCTGGTGGCCAGGAGGACATCGAACTCTCTGTTCAGGAACCGGACCATCGTATCTTCCAGAGAACGTCCCCACAACTGACCATGGGCTACACCAACCTTCACTTCGGGAACTACCCTCCGCAGGTATTTGCGCATAGCTTCAATGCTTTGGACCCGGTTGTGGACGAAATATATCTGTCCTCCACGCTCCACTTCCTTAAGAATGGCTTTCCTTATCACCTGATCACTGAACCTTACCAGATGTGTATCAATGGAAATGCGTTCATCAGGAGGCGTTTCTATGATACTCAAGTCTCGCACACCCATCAGGGAAAGATGGAGCGTCCTGGGTATGGGCGTTGCGGTGAGCGTTAGAACATCCACCGTGTTGCGAAGATTCTTGAGCTTCTCCTTGTGTCGCACTCCGAAACGCTGCTCTTCATCGACCACAACCAGACCGAGGTTTTTAAACTTTATGTCCCTCTGCAGGAGGCGGTGCGTTCCTATGACAACGTCAACGCTCCCCCGGGCAAGACCTTCAATGATAGCTTTTTGCTCCTTGGGAGACTTGAATCGGCTGAGAGCTTCAACATTGACGGGGTATGGCTTTAGCCGCCCGGAGAAGGTATTATAGTGCTGCTGGGCGAGTATAGTGGTCGGCACCAGCACAGCCACCTGTTTGGAGTCCATGACCGCCTTGAAGCTGGCCCTCATGGCTACCTCTGTTTTACCGTATCCCACGTCGCCGCAGATAAGCCTGTCCATGGGACTTGGCCTTTCCATATCCGCTTTGACCTCCTCAATGGCTTTGAGCTGGTCAGGAGTCTCCTCATATTCGAAGGCGGAATCGAACTCCTGGTGCCAATGCTGGTCGGGAGAATAGGCGTATCCATCAACGACTTCTCGCGCCGCATACAGAGACAACAGCTCCCTGGCCAGCTTCCGGACGGACTCCTTCACGCCGGCCTTCCTCCGCTTCCATACAGAGCTGCCCAGCCTGTCCAGCTGAGGCCGCCCGTCGCCGGAGCCCATATACTTTTGTACGAAATTCAACGATTCCACGGGAACATAGAGGTACTCTCCTCCGGCATACTGTATCTTGAGGAACTCGTTGGTGCGCCCGTTGATGCTCACGTCAAGGCTAAACATGCCCAGATATCGGCCTATACCGTAATCGACGTGAACCACGTAGTCCCCGACCTTCAAATCCCTGAAATCTGAAACGAATTTCCCCGTCTTTCGTCTGGATTTGT
>CAYVLI010000134.1:0-6972 GCA_964452105.1 uncultured Nitrospinota bacterium | reverse complement strand
CCCTCTCTTCACGCTCAAATATGGCCAATGCCGGGGCTTCCGAAAAGGATTGACCATTTCCCGTTCTTTTACTATCTTTATTTTGTGAAATGATAAGATGCCAGAAGAGCGAAAGGAGAAACAGTGTCTGAAGAAATATCCATGAACCCCCTTCTCGATGCCGAAGGTACGCCCATCAGCATGGATAAGGAAGGGAGATGGTTCTACTATAATTCCGAAATAGTGAACGAAAAGATCAGCCAGCTCTTCGCCCGGAATCTCGAACGCGATGGTGAGGGGCGCTACGTCATAAGCCTGTGGGGGGACAAGGCCTATGTTGTTCTCGAGGATACCCCCTATATAATCCTCGGCGCCCGAAGGAGGGATGAGGGAGATAACCCGCCATACTTCGATGTTTATCTCAATGACGGCTCTGGCGAGAAGCTGAACATGGCTTCACTGGAGCTGAACGAGGAGAACGTCCTCTACTGCAAGGTGAAGGATGGCGAGCACCGCGCCCGCTTCAACCGCAACAGCGCCTACAATCTTCTCAAACACCTTGAGTACGATGAATCGAAAGACGAATACTACCTGGAATCCGACGGCAAACGCCACCGTATCGGGTGAACAACTAAGTCATTTATCAAAATAGAACAACGGCGCTTCACCTGTATGATTCGCTTTACCTCTGAAGCATTCTTCATGTGCTGTCGGGTCTCTGCACCCGACAGCCTCCTTAACCTTCTCTGAGCGCTATTTCCTGGTTAATGCTGCAACTACTTTCTTGACTTCAGGGTTGCTCAAGGCTTCGAGTTTTTTCTTAACAGTTCTTGAGAAATACTCCCGCTCGGTCTTATTCAAAGGTTCCTTGCGGAGCTTTTTCAAAACCAGTTCCTTTTGTTTGGGCGGGAAAAGGGTTCCCAGGTAATAGTTCATCTGAAATGAACTGCGCTGTTTATCCTTTTCTCTTCTTCGAGCCGATCTGGCAGTTCTTTTATTGGTCATGTATCTTCTGAGAGTGTTTCGCAGACGTTCTATCGATAGAGAAACCCTATTAGAGAGGGGCACAACATCATTATTTGCGACCAGATCTCCATACTTAGCTTTCAGGGAGGTGAGTACTTTATCTAAATTCTTGGGCCTGTCCAAACCCTCCTGAGTGAGCAGCTCAGAACTTATCAACAGGAGCTTTTCTAAATCTTGTCGTTTGCCACTGTTCGGCTTGTACTCGGATAATAAGTTTACGAAATCTAAATTCATACCTCTTTGAGCGCAATTTGCCAGAACAACGGGAAAGCCCTCCACCAGCCTGGGTTCTTTAGAATCCACCAGAGCGCTCAGCAATTCAAGCACCTGTTCTTCTTTAAGTTCCTCCGTCTCCGGCGTTACGAGGGGGTAACCAAGACGCCCCAGAAAAAAAACGAGGTCTTCTTTTCTCATACTGATGACCTTGCCTTTCTAACATAATCATCGTTTACGAGCCGTCGCTCGGCTAAGCGCTCGATGAAATAAACGAAGTTTTGACGCACTTTTTCGGGATTCAGATCGTATTGAGCGTGGTCCAGATATTCTCGCAGAAGCGATTCAGCATCGACCTGGCCCGCCTCGAACGCAGCAATACAATCCTCTACGTCGGTATCGGTCCCCCGGAACATTTTGGTGGTAATGAGGCCTATTATATTCAGAGCACCAAGGTAGATGTGCCTCCATTTCCTAACCGCAATATGTTTTTCATGGTCCAGGGGGGAGTATAAGAGTTCTGTGGTGAAGACTCTGTTCCCACACCAGAACTGATAAATAAAGTCTGGATCGTCTTCATGCGCCAGACCACCTCCTTTTTGCTCATAAACGAGGTCTCTCAAGAATTTTATTAATTTATAGTATTGTTTTTCTGCCGGAACAATGAAGTCTATGTCCTTGGTTGAGCTTTTGATTTTAAGAAGGGTAAGAGCCGTGCCACCGCAGGCGATCAGACGAACGCGAAAGTTCATCAGGCTGTCCCAGTTATCTAAAGTATCCAGCAAATCACCGTCGCTAAACCTGTACTGGTCGGCTGCCTCCATACAACCTCCTATTCGGTTATAAAGTAGGCCTTCCCATTGCATTTGTCAAGAATAAATTGTATGTTATAATACAATATTCTTGTATAATATAATACAACATGTGTGTATGAAACTATACAATATTAAGTACTTGGACACTGCAGAATCGTTTACATCTGACAGGCGAGCCGTAGAGAAAAAGAGAGGGGAGAACCCTCATTATAAAAGGGTTCTCCCCGAAAGACAGGGGCGCTGCTGTACGCCCTAAGCTCTGGCCATGAAGGGGGACTCGACTATCTCGAGGGGGTCGTAGTGGTGGCCGTAGGCTTCGCGGATGGTGCCCAGTATCTCGGCGAAAGTGGCTTTGGCCTTGGTGGCTTCGATGATGCCGGGGATGAGGTTCACGTTGCCGTCCTCAGCCTGCTCGCGCAGTGACTGGATGGCTTTGGCCGTGGCTTCGTTGTTCCGGGTTTCTTTCAGTTTTATTACCGACTCCGCCTTCTGCCGACCGCCTGCGTGGTCAACCATGTGGATGCCGCCGGGCGTCTTCTTCTCCGGCTCGGAGGTAAAGGCGTTCACACCTACCACTATCTTCTCGCCATTATCGATCTCTTTCTGATTCTTTATCTGGGCCTTTTCCACCTCGTTGTCCACCCAGCCCTTCTTGATGGCCTCGATCATGCCTCCCATGGAATCGACTTCATCCATTATCTTCCAGGCTTCCGCCTCTATCTGGTTGGTCAGGTTCTCCATGTAGAATGAGCCGCCCATGGGATCGCTCACCTTGGCCACGCCCGTCTCATAGGCCAGTATCTGCTGGGTGCGGATTGCCAGCTGCTGGGATCCTTCCGTGGGTAGGCAGATGGGTTCATCGTAGGAGCAGCAGTGCAGGGACTGCACTCCGGCAAGCACGGCGGCCATAGCCTGGTAGGCGATGCGGATGGCGTTATTAAGGGGCTGCTGCGGGACCAGCGAGCAGCCTGCCGTGTGAACGCCGAACTTGAAGGTTATGGAGCGGGGGTCTTTGGCGTCGAAGCGCTCGGTCATTATCTTGGCCCACATGCGGCGCGCGGCGCGCAGCTTGGCTATCTCCTCGAAGAAGTCTATGTGTGAAGAGCAGTAGAAACCCCGGCGCGGTGCAAAGTCATCCACGTCCAGCCCGCGCTCCACCGCTTTTCTGATGAACTCCATGGCGATGCCGAACCCGAAAGCAAGCTCCTGCGGGGCGTTGATGCCCAGCTCCCGCAAGTCATACATGTTCACGTTTCCGGTGTAGAATTTGGGGACGTTCCGTGTGCAGTACTCGATGCAATCCACGGCCAGCTTTACGCTCATGTCGATGGGGGCGGCATCCCTGAAGCCGCAATAGCGGATGTGCAGCGGATCGTTCTGAATGGTGCCGCGCAGGTCTTGTAGATTCAGACCGTTCTCCTCGGCTACCGTCAGGTACTGGGCGAAGGCCACTGCAACCGTGGGCGTGGAGATGTTGAAGGACATGGATACCTTGTCCTGCTTTATATCTTTGAGCATGGCCCGCATATCGTCCACTGAGCTTATGCTGACGCCCTGGACTCCGACCTCGTTCCGCGAGCGGGGATGGTCTGCATCCAGGCCGTTCTGCCCCGGCAAATCGAGTATGAAGCTGAGCCCGCTCACTCCCTGCGACATCTGGTACTTGAGCCGAGCATTGGTGTCCTCAGGAGAACCGAATCCGCTGACCTCTCTCCTGGTCCAGTATTTGCCCCGGTACATATTCGAATGTATGCCACGGGTGAAAGGAAACTGGCCTGGGTCGCCTATCTGTCCCTGGTAGTCGATGCTCTTCATGTCTTCAGGTGTGTAAACATCCTTGACGGGAAGGTCCGACCAGGTCTCCAGATTTCCCGCCTTTTCGAAGTAGGCTTCCTGCATCTTGTCTGTGTTGTCAGTCATCTTTATTCCCCCGGCTATGACCCTGGAAACAGGTTTTTAGAAGGTAGATGGTTTTCGAATCATCGGTTAATGTAAAGGCCGTTAAAGTCCAAATGCTGTTATCATTTGATGATATATGATGCAGCATCACGAATCAAGGAAATTAGGGTTAAATAATGGACGTGGAAGTTAAACGTTTTTGTGCCATCCGACCTGTTCAGCGGGCAGTGGACGGCATATACTATTTAACGAAGAACGTTTTCCCGCCGGATGGCAGGGATGAATGCGGATTTAGCCCGGTGAGGTTAAGAGTACCTTAAAGGGAGGACAAGAAAATGTCAGTACATGAGTTGGAGAATGAAATAAAGAGACTTCCTGACGACGATAAAAGGAAGTTTATGGCAGGTATGTTCAGCGACTGCTGCAAGGAGATAATGGATGATACGACCTTCATGAAGGAGTGCATGCACACCTTGAAAATGAAGGGCGTAGAGTTCAAGGACTTCCTCACCATGTGCGATTAATGCCGATTGCAGACGAGAAGATGAGATAGGGGGGCCGATGCGCGTCGGCCCCCCTTGGTTACAGGCGGGGGGTTAGAGGACCGAAAGATGTTGATCAAACGGCCATCGGGAATAAAGAGCTCGGAGATTACCGGCAAACATTTATACGTGAATCGCCGCCGGTTTATTACTTCGACTGCGATAGCCGTAACCGGCGGGATTATAGCGCCGGGTCTGCTGTTTGCACCCGGCAGCGGCGCAGGGGAAGGGCTACATATATCAAGGAAGGGTATGTTTTCCACCGAGGGAAAGCGCACCCCATATAAAGACGCCACCCATTACAATAACTTTTACGAATTTTCCACGGATAAGGAAGCCGTGGCGAAGCTGGTCGGCGGTTTTCATACTCGTCCCTGGGCAATATCGGTGGAAGGGGAGGTCAAACGCCCGAAGGTTTACGATATCGATGAGCTCATAAAGATGTTCCCCCTCGAGGAGCGCGTCTATCGTCTGCGCTGTGTTGAGGCATGGTCCATGGTCATTCCCTGGGTCGGCTTCCCCCTCGGAGATTTCATAAAGAGGTGTGAGCCTGCCTCGACCGCTCGGTTCGTGGAGTTTACCGCGCTCAAGAATCCCGAGCAGATGCCCGGTCAGCGCCGCGGCGTACTCGATTGGCCCTATATAGAAGGTCTGAGAATGGATGAAGCGCTGCATCCCCTGACGCTTCTGGCAGTGGGCATGTACGGAGAGTCGCTTCCCGGCCAGAACGGCGCGCCTCTCAGGTTGGTGGTGCCCTGGAAGTACGGGTTCAAGAGCATCAAGTCCATAGTTAAGATTCGATTAACCAGAGATATGCCCATTACTTCCTGGATGAAGGCGGCCCCCGATGAGTACGGGTTCTACGCCAACGTAAATCCAAACGTTGACCACCCGCGCTGGAGCCAGGCGCGTGAGCGTCGAATCGGAGAGTTTCGCAAGCGCGAGACACTAATGTTTAACGGATACGCAGAACTGGTGGCGCGCCTGTACAGAGGCATGGACCTCCGCAAGTTCTTTTAAATCGCCTCGCGCCGCAGATAAGGCATCACTTTATAAGGAAAAACATCGTAAACTGTTGCCATGAAGCTGAGCACCCCATCATTCAGTCCTGTTAAACTCACCCTGTTTGCTGCCGCGCTCATTCCCCTGATATGGCTCGTCGTGACGGCTCTCACGACGGGGCTGGGAGCGAACCCCATCGAAAAGATCGAACACCACACGGGCGACTGGACTTTAAATTTCCTCATGATTACGCTGGCTATATCGCCTCTGCAGGAGATTACCGGAGCGTCGGGATTGAAGGGAATGCGCAGGATGGCGGGCCTGTTCGCCTTCTTCTATGCGAGCCTGCATTTCATGGCCTACGTGGGATTGGATCAATTTTTCGACCTGGAAGCCATCGTGGAGGACGTCGTAAAACACAAGCGCATTATCGTGGGGTTCGCATCTTACGTTATGCTCGCTTCACTGGCTGTCACCTCTTCAAACCGTATAATCGAAAAGCTGAGGATGGATCGCTGGAGTTCTTTGCACCGGCTGATATATCCCGTCGCGGCGGGAGGGGTAGTGCACTATCTGTGGCTGGTTAAAAAGGACTTGCGAACGCCCCTCATTTATGCATCTATATTAGCAGTGCTGCTCGCATTAAGAATAGCAGCACGGCCGATAAGACTGAGGCGTATGCTCGATTGATGACGGCTTTTCAGGTTTTTTAAAACGACCATCGGAAAGGGGCAGAGCATGGCAGAGAAAAGACCCCGGCTGGAGGGCAAGGTAGCCATGGTTACCGGCGCCGGTTCGAGCGGGCCCGGTGTGGGAAACGGTAAAGCCGCGGCCGTTCTTTTCGCACGGGAAGGGGCAAAGGTATTGCTGGTGGACAGGGTGGCAAGCCGCGCCGAAGAAACGCAGAAGCTGATTCTGGATGAAGGGGGAGAGAGCTCCGTTTTGGAGGCGGATGTTTTAAGAGAAGAGCAGGCGGAAAAGGCTGTGGCGGCGGCGGTAGAGCGCTACGGCAAGCTGGACGTCCTGCATAACAACATAGGCATCGGCCTGCGCGGCTCCGTGCTGGACGTCACGGAGGAAGATTGGGACCTCGTCATGGGGGTAAATCTGAAAACAATGGTCTTCTGCTCCAAGTACGCCGTCAAGAACATGATGGATACGGGCGGCGGCTCCATCATTAACATCTCCTCGATTGCGGGCATGCGCGGGCACGGCCTGGTGGCGTATTCCGCTTCCAAGGGCGGCGTCATTGCCCTTACAAAAACCATGGCCGTCCAGCACGCCAAGCACAACATAAGGGTGAACTGCATCGCCCCCGGGCCGGTGTACACTCCCATGGTGGCGGCGGACATGACCGAAGAACGCCGGGAATTGAGAAAAATGAGTGTGCCGCTCATGGTTGAGGGGTCGGCCTGGGACGTGGGCTGGGCTGCGTTATATCTGGCCAGCGACGAATCGAGATGGGTGACCGGCGTGATTCTGCCGGTGGACGGCGG
>CAYVLI010000133.1:0-6995 GCA_964452105.1 uncultured Nitrospinota bacterium | reverse complement strand
GGGCTGTTGATCTGGATTCCCGCTTCCGCGGGAATGACAGAGGGGGAGCGGGAACTACATCAGGATATCCACCCTTTCAAGGGTGGGAGCTTCACGTACCACGCTGAATGCGTGGAGCGAACCCCCGGATTCATTCGGGGGATTCTTTTTTAGGGTAACTCCAGTTGGTCTTTGTATTGACATACTGAGGAACATACAGTAAGTTTTAATAAATCGTTTTTTCTCTACTTTTTCTCCCGTTTTCATTCATTTTTTAACTATTTGAAACTCATTCCCAGGCCAGACAGGAGAACCATGATAAACAGCATGACAGGGTATGGCAGAGTCGAATCTCAGGATCAGGGTATGATATACGTGGTGGAGGTGCGGTCAGTCAATCACAGGTTCTGCGACGTTTCCGTGCAAATGCCGAAGTACCTCAGGCCGCTGGAGCTGACAGTGAAGCAAAAGGTGCAAGAAAAGTTTGAACGCGGCCGTTTTGATGTCTCGGTGTCCGTTATTCGAGATGGAGAAATCTCCGATAAAGAGCTGAGCGTGGATTACGCTCTGGCCAAATCATACATAAGCTTACTCGAATCCATGAAAAAGGAACTGGGGCTTTCAGGAGAAGTGGATTTGAGTATGCTCCTTCAATTAAGAGACGTTCTTAAACTCCAGGAAAAAGAAGAGACGCCGGACGCCGTCTGGCCCGCACTCCTGGAAACCCTCGATTCGGCGCTGGAATCTCTCAAAACCATGCGTGCTGCGGATGGCAGCGCTATATGCAATGACCTGTCAGAACGCATCAGAGCCATAAACGCATCGGCAGATGAGATAAAGAGCCGCCAGGACCTAATCGTAAACGAAAATCGTCAACGCCTTCGTCAGAAAATAGACCAGTTGCTCGAAGGACAGAACATAGACCCCCAGAGGCTGGAGCAAGAAGTAGCGCTCCTGGCCGAAAAGTGTGATATCAGTGAAGAGATGACCCGCCTGGAGAGCCATATTACCGAGTTCAGGAAATTCATGGATAGTGATGGCGCTGTCGGGAGAAAGCTCGATTTTCTGCTCCAGGAGATGAACAGGGAAGCTAACACCGCTGCATCCAAGGCCATGGACGTGGCCGTCTCACACGCGGTTGTGAACATAAAGAGCGAACTGGAAAAGATCAGGCAGCAGGTACAGAACATCGAATGAAGTTGCATCACGATTCCCTCTAAAGAACACCGGTAAGACGCGTTAACCGGAGGGCCCAAATGATAAATAAACTGATTAACATAGGATTCGGTAACGTTATCCTCGCCTCGAGAATCGTGGCGGTTCTGGCTCCCGATTCAGCGCCCATGAAGAGGCTCAAGGAAGAAGCCAGAACTAACGGCAAGCTCCTGGACGCCACACACGGGCGAAGGACAAGAGCAATAATTATCACCGATAGCGATCACGTGGTGCTCTCCGCCGTACAACCGGAAACCGTCGTTCAGAGGTTCTTATCTGTAAACGGAGAGAAGAACAGACAGCAAAATAGTCCTGACCGGAAGCTGACGACGACCGACCGAACTTAGTCCTTTTTGGGAAGGGGGGAAGCGGAGCTTCTCCCGGGAAGTAACAATTCCGGTGAATAATGCTCGTCGAAAAAGTTAAAAAAGGCTCTCTCTTCGTGGTCTCCGCTCCCTCAGGCGGCGGTAAGACCACTATCGTGAGTGAAGTCACAAAATCGTGCCCCGGAATCAAACGTTCCGTATCGTGCACCACCAGGCCCTCACGCCCGGGAGAGGAAAGCGGCGTCGATTATCATTTCGTCTCCGAGACCGAGTTCAAGGCCATGGCGAAAAAGGGGCTGTTCCTCGAGTGGGCCGAAGTGTATGGGCGTTTTTATGGGACCCCACGGAAACCTATCCAGGAAAACATAGCCCGTGGAATAGATATGGCTCTGGCCATAGATATACAGGGCGCCAGGAGCGTCAGGAGTGAGTTCTCCGACGCCGTGTTTATATTCATAATTCCACCGTCGATGGAGGAACTTGGAATAAGGCTTAAGAAAAGAGATTCGGGGCCGGATCCTTCGCATGTCGCCCGGTTGAACAGCGCAAAAGAGGAAATCTCCACCGCCGACGAATACGATTACATCATAGTCAACAGCCTGCTGAAAGAATCGGTAGCCCAACTACGAGCCATAATCACCGCCGAACGCCTCAGACGCTGCAGATACATCATTCATAATAAGGGCGAGGCCGCCGGAACATGATAAAGAAGAGACGGCTATCATCCAGTACCTGACGAGGAGAGAAAGATGTTGCGGGGAAGAGAGATAATACTCGGTGTCACCGGCGGCATCGCCGCCTACAAAGCGGTTGAAATATTGCGCTTGATGGTGAAAAGCGGCGCCAATGTTTCGGTGGTAATGACCGCTAACGCGCAGAGATTCGTTCATCCGCGAACTTTTCAAACCCTCTCCAGGAACCGCGTGGCCACCGAGATGTTCCCCGAACAGGCCGCAGTGGAGGAAAACCATATCTCCTGGGCGGCGAAGGCAGACCTGGCGCTGGTCGCTCCGGCTACGGCCAACATCATCGGAAAATACGCCACCGGCATCGCAGACGATTTCCTCTCCACTTTTCTTCTGGCAACCCGCTCTCCGGTGATTATGGCCCCGGCCATGAATCACAACATGTACCTCCATCCGGTGGTTCAGGCCAACATGGAAAAGCTGAGAAATCTGGGAGTTCAATTCGTTGAGCCCGAAACCGGTGAATTGGCCATGGAAGGCGAATACGGGACGGGCAGGCTGGCGAACCCCCAGAAGATATTTGAGTTTGTGGAGCAGCTTCTGTCGCGGCGCGGTGTCATGGCCGGGAAAAAAGTGGTGGTGACCGCAGGGCCCACCCAGGAACCCATAGACGCCGTGCGTCACATATCCAACCGATCATCGGGTAAAATGGGTTTCGCTATAGCCCGGGCCGCGGCTGAGCGTGGGGCCGAAGTCGCCCTCATTTCGGGGCCCACGTGGTTGAAGCCGCCGCAGGGGGTGAAATTCCTTCCTGTAACCACCGCCCTGGAGATGCGGGACAGTGTCTTCGAAAATCTGGAAACCGCGGACATCCTGGTAAAATCGGCTGCCGTGGTGGACTTCAGGCCCCGCAAGCAGACCAGGGAAAAAATCAAAAAGGAAAAAGCCGACCTGACCCTGGAGCTGGAGCGAAACCCGGATATTCTGGCAGAAGTGGGGAGCCGCAAGGGGAACCTCATTCTGGTGGGGTTCGCCGCCGAAACAGATAAACTAATGGAATACGGAAAAAAGAAACTGACGGATAAAAACCTGGACTTCATCGTGATCAATGACATCGGCAATTCGGAGATAGGCTTCGCCTCCGATGACAACAAGGTCGTGATAATGGACAGAAACGGGGGTGTCGAAGAACTCCCCAGAATGCCAAAAGAAAAGCTTGCCGAGCATATACTGGACCGCATACTGAACCTTTAACCTTTACTGGAGCGGCCCCAGGCCGCCTCCTGTGGAAAGCGTATGGAAAGGGAACTCAAAAAACTCATCGGAGAAACGAAGAAGAACGCAGCCTACCTGCAGAAACTGGGGGTGGAATCCCTCCCCGTGAGCCCCATGAAATCGAGACCCGTCAGACTCCTTACCCTCGAAGACGTGCGCCTGGAACTGGGGGAATGCACCCGCTGCCGTCTCTGCAAAAGCAGGACCAACATCGTCTTCGGCGTGGGCAACCCTGACGCAGACCTCATGTTCATCGGTGAGGGACCCGGCCGTGATGAGGACATCCAGGGTGAACCCTTCGTGGGACGCGCCGGGCGAAAGCTCACCGACATCATCAGGGCCATGGGCCTTTCCCGGGAAGACGTCTATATAGCCAACATAGTTAAGTGCCGGCCGCCGGAGAACCGTAACCCATCCCGCGATGAAGCCCAGACATGCCTTCCCTTTCTGGAGATGCAGGTGGCAGCCGTGAAACCTAAAGTCATCTGCGTACTCGGCAATATTCCCGCCCAGGCGCTGCTCAACAGCAAGCAGGGAATAACCAGGATAAGGGGGAAATTCCACGATTACAGAGGCATAAAGGTCATGCCCACGTTTCATCCGGCCTACCTGCTGCGAAACCCCGCGGAGAAGGCCAAGGTCTGGGAAGATATCAAACTGGTCATGAAGGAACTGGGACTAAAAATTCCTTAATTATCCAAGAATCAGGGCTTCCATTGTTACGTCTCGCAAATAATATTAATTAAATAATTTCTATGGTTGCCTCAGCCTTATATCCTCTGCTTGCCGCCTGGATGCTTTGCAACGCTCCTGGCTGACTCGGCATGACATGGCAAGCTCCGAGCCTGTCATTCTGAGCGGAGCGAAGAATCTCTGCTGCATTTTGACGTATTTTTGAGACAACATACTACGTAAGCCCTGAAGAAGTACCCTTCCTGACTGCCGAGGATTGTGTAATGCTCAACCCCCTCTCGGCGAGATGTCATGCCGAGCGAACATAAAAACCAAGAGCGGCCGGGCTTCTCCACCCGGCCGCTCTTCTTGTAAGCCCTCTTTTGAGAAACTATTTTTAACGTTTGTCGATGGGAACGTATTCAGCTTCCATGGTTCCGGTATAGATGGCCCTGGGCCTGAAGATCCTGTTGTTCTTGACATACTCGAGCACGCGAGCCACCCAGCCCGATATACGTGACACCGCAAAGATGGGGGTGAACATTCTCGTCTCGATCCCGAAGGCGTTGTAGATAGTACCGGAATAGAAATCAACGTTGGGGAAGATCCCTCTCTCGCCGTAAGCGGCTATGACCTTTTCTTCCATCTTCTTGGCCATCTCGTAAAGCACTTCCTGATTGTGTATCTTGCCGCATTCTTCAGAGTACTTGCCCAGGATCGTGGCTCTCGGATCGTATGCCTTGTAAACCCTGTGGCCAAAGCCCATTATCTTCTTTTTGGTGGATATGGCGTCATCCACCCAGGCGTCCACCTTATCAACGGTGCCTATTTCCTTGAGCATGTGCATGACCTGCTCATTGGCTCCCCCATGAAGAGGGCCTTTGAGGCTGGAGATGCCGCCGCAAATTGCCGAGTACATGTCCGACATGGAGGAAGCTACCACCATGGAGGTAAAAGTGGATGCGTTCAGCCCGTGATCTGCGTGAAGAATCAGGGATATATCCATCACATTGTTGGTGTAGTCGTCGGCTTTCTCGCCATTCATCATGTACATGAAGTTGGACGCATGGTCCAGGCCGGGGTCGGGATCAACAGGTTCCTTCCCCTGGCGGATCCGGGAGATGGCGCCCGCGATGGTAGCCATCTTGGCAATCAGGTTTACGCTCACTTCTTCATAGTAATCCATGGAGTCGTTTTCGGCGTTCTTGTCCAGTGCCCCGAGCACGGAAACGCCGGTCCTGAGGGAAGCCATGGGATGGGCATCCTTGGCTACCAGCTTCAGGACGTCCAGCACCTCCCTGGGAAGGGTTCTCTGTGCAACCAACTTCTTTTTGAAATTGTCCAGCTCGCTCTGCGTGGGAAGTTTACCGTACAGGAGCAGGTAAGAAGTCTCCTCAAAACTTGAATGCTCCGCCAAATCAAAAATACTGTATCCACGATAGATAAGTTTCCCCGCCTGGCCGTCGACGTAACCGATCGTGGACTCGCAGGCGATGACGCCATCCAGACCCTTAGCGTACTCAGCCTGGCCGTAAAATTTCTGCTGCTGTGCCACGGCACACCTCCTTTTTATCTTGAACATTTCAGTCGAATCGGGGCAAGGTTCTGATATCATCCCCGATTATACCATTAAACCTCAAAAAGTAAAACAATAACGTCGAGGGATGACAATAAAAAAAGGCTTTATGGCATTTGAAGTCTCATCATGATAAATAGTTGAGGAAACCGCCGTCTATATTTACGATGGCTCCTGTGATGTACGCGGCCTTTTCGGAGGCCAGGAAGGCCACCAGGTCCCCCACTTCCTCCTGCTCTCCGAGGCGTCCCATTGGAACGTCCTGGAGTATGGTATCCACCACGTCCTTCGGCCTGCTGCCCCATGCGCCTTCCGTCCTGATAGGGCCTGGGCAGACGCTGTTGACCGTGATTTTATCCCTGGCAACCCCCTTTGATATTATCTTGTTCAGGGAAAGGAGGAAGTTCTTGGAGAGGGAATACTCTACCGCCTGATGAAACAGCGGCGGGCCTCCCAGTTCCCTCGCCACCACCGTTGATATGAAGATTATCCGCCCCCATCCGTTCTTCTGCATATAGGGCAAAGCCGCACGACAGGCGTGAAACGAGCTATAAAAGTTCAGGTTTAAGCTGGCCTCCCAATCCTCGTCGGAGAGGTCCATGAACTGGCCCCGCTTGTAAACTCCGCCCACGTTGCACACCAGGATATCCAATCGATTAAAACGTTTTACCGCTTCGTCCACGATGCGGGACAGCTCATCCTTGTTGGTGGCATCCCCGGTTATTCCTATCACATCCGTCCCATATTTTTTCAGCTCCTGGACTGCCTTCTCCAGCTTCTCTCCGCCACGGGCGCAGATGGCGACGTTTGCTCCTTCCTTCGCCATGCTCTCGGCCGAAGCAAATCCTATGCCCTGGCTGCCCCCTGTTACCAGCGCCACTTTACCTTTAAGACCCAGGTCCATTATTACCCCCTTGATTAAGAAAAGCTCAGGCAATTTCCTCCTGCCAAATATCAAGAAATGAGATACTATATTTTTCTCATAATCTGCGAAAGCAATCAATGCTAAACTTGCTTTCCCGGGTTTTTCCACCCCGCACAAGCCGGAGCGGGGGAAACGGGAGGTTGCTTCCACCCCCCCGTTGCTTTAGCAACCCCGCCCTTTGCGGACGATTACTTTCTCTCGTATGTGGCTTCTTTTTCTGTTCCGAGAGGTCACTGGCCGTTCATAACGTTCCTGAAAGATATCAACAGGGCATGGGGTATCGTGTTAACACCCTTCTATTAATAGATGCAAAAATCCAAGGTTAATGTTGATATTTCTTA
>CAYVLI010000132.1:0-7027 GCA_964452105.1 uncultured Nitrospinota bacterium | reverse complement strand
CGTATCTCCCATGAGCCGTGCGAAGCTCAGACTTCTTCTGACGATTACTTTCGTTAGTGGACGCTGTCAGACCACTATATTACCTGTCGGTTCAGGGGCACGGTATTGTATAAAACCGCTTCTATGTTTAACGTGAGCACAGAAGAAGCGCTGTTTCATGCCTATCCGTTAATGGCGCCGCTGAAAGCGTGGTTCCAGCCCTGTATCGGGATCTGTGCGGTAAGCAGGCACGCTTGTCAGCCATGCGTTTTTAAGTACTTACTTAAAAATGACTATCAGTCTGAAAGGGTTGATGGGCGCTGAAAATTACAAAGGGGTGGGCTGCTTTCAGGAGATTTCATTCTTCGTGATGGACGAAAGGAACCTGTCGCGAGACGGGTCTCTTTCATCATGTACGGTATATTTATATTTACACGTCCTGTTGCGTGGCGCCTGTGCATCATATTTACCCTGCGGCCGCTCTTTCTATTAAAACCAAATCCCCAGTTTTTCATGATATGAAGCTGCCGCCCCAGCAGCCTTCACCCCTCCGTATTTCCAGTAATAAGCACCTAAGATTTCTTGAAAACATCTCTATAAATAAGAGTTTATGTTGCCCCCGCCAGTCTGCCGTGTGGAAAAGTTTATTTGAACCCGTCTTAGACAGGTGGGTGCCCTGTAAGCTATTTCAGGCTTCCCCGAGAGGTTTAGCACACCATAGTTTAACCCGGGCTCCCGTTCTCTTCATATTAGCTCAAAAACTACTGAACCATCACGAGCAGGGCAGGGGCAAGAACCTGAAACTATCTTGTCATTTGCGCCTTTTACCCTTTCTGTTACGCAATTTTTTCCGGCGTCGTCGATTCTTCGAGCCTGCTTTCCAGAATTGAAAGCAGCTTGGTCGCTTTTCTATCTATATATTCGTTTTGCTGCGATACTTTTTCCCTGAGCTGGAACAGTTCGTTAGATATGTTAAGAGCCGCCAGTATGGCCACTTTAATGCTCGATTGTGTGTCGGTTCCTTGTGTTACTTCTTTCATTTTGTTGTCAACGTACCTGGCAAGATGCTGTGTGTAATCCTCGTCGGTTTCGCTTCTTATGGTGTAACTGTTCCCGGCGATTTTTACCTTTATATCCTTTTTCACTCAGGCACCTTAAAAAGTTCTGCATGCTTGTTACAGGATATTATTAATAGAAAAATGTTAACTCTGATAATAAAATTATTTTAGATGATATCAACTTTTTCCAGTTTGTCAAGTAAACTCTCCACCTTGAGGCGTATCTGATCCCGTTCCTGTGAAAGCTGTTGGCTTTTAGCGGTTAACCCCTGCATCTTTTGGGCGAAGTCCTCCTGGAAGGCAGAAATCTGCCGCTCCTTTTCCTCTACTTGTTTCTTTAATTCTTCGATTTCCGCAGCAAAGCTGCTGTTTTCTTCTTTCAGGCGGGCTATTTCATCGATAGCCTTGATGACTCTCGTTTCCAGCAGTTCAAATTTTTGGGCCTCCATATGCTTCCTCCAGAAGAGCGGAAGAGGATGTGTACTGACATAAAATTGATATCATAATAAGGTTTTATGTGTTGTCGGGAGCAGAAACGCTCCGATTCCGCCTTTGAATTGTCTATCGTCAGCGGAGGGTCGCCCCAAGCGATTCCTTGAGATGGGTTACGAGCATCTCCATGAAGCTGTTTACCTCCTCGTTTACCAGTGTCCTGTCTTCTGCTTGAAAGACCAACGAAAAGGCCAGGCTCTTTTGTCCCGAGGGCACCTGCTTCCCGATATAGAAGTCGAACAGGTTCACCTGTTTGAGTATAGGGGGTGCTATCGCCTGTATGGATTTAACGACTTCCGCGGCAGGCGTACCTTCACCCAGCACCAGAGCGATGTCTCTTGTGACGGATGGGAATTTAGGTAGCTGGTGGAACCGGGGAGGCTCCTTCCGCGCATACTCCGCTATCTTATCCAGGTCGATTTCAAAAAATACTACTTTCCTGGGTATGTCGAAGGATTCGAGCACCCGGCTATTTATCTCTCCTATCGTTCCGATGGTTTCGTTTCCCATCACAATATTTGCCGAACATGCCGCGCGAAAGTATGGCTCGGTTGCTTTTTCAAACTTGACATTTTCGCACCGCAGCTTTTCCAGGATAGCTTCCAGAGGGCCTTTGAGATCGAAAAAGTCGACCTCTTTTCTCTTTGATGACCAGAGGCCCGGGTCTCTCAGGCCGGTAACAGCGGCGGATAGGCAGGTGCGTTCCCGGGGTAGGGTGTCCTGACTGGTTTGTAGATATATTCTGCCCATCTCGAATAGTTTGAGGTCAAAATTGTTTCTGTTGAAATTGAAGAGTATGGTGTTGAGGAGGCCCGGGAGCATGGTAGTCCTCATGCAAGTCCAGTCCTGGGTGAGGGGGTTTCTGAGTGTGACCACCTCTCTCCTGGGGTCGTCGGATGGAATGAGCAGTCTGTCAAGGGCCTTCTCGCTTAGAAAGTTGTAGCTGATTATTTCCATGAACCCGGCCTCCACCAGTATTTCCCTTGCCAGATGCACCGGGTCTGTCAGGGCCATGGGGTTTTTTAGGGCGGTTCGGGCGTAAGGGATACTGCTGTTTATTTTCTGATAACCGTAGAGCCTGGCTACCTCCTCCACGAGGTCTATTTCCCTGGTGAGGTCGGAGCGATAGGAGGGTATTTCGGCGGAGAGGGTGTCCTGGTTAGCTTCGCTTACGCCAAGCTGGAGCCTCTGCAGGTAGCGGGCGACTTCCTTCTGTTCGAAATCGGTTCCAAGAACCTGGTTGGTGCGGCTCGTCCTGATGCTTATGGCGGTCTTTTCTCTTTTAAGCGGCCATTCGTCCACCGTGCCGGGGGCTACTTTTCCCTCCCCCATGGTTGCCATGAAGCAGGCTGCCCTGTCCGCTGCAAGGGCGGTGCCCCTGGGGTCCACATAGCGCTGGAAACGGTAGGATGCTTCCGTATTGGCGCCCAGTTTTTTCGCTGTCTTCCTGTTGTTCAGCGGGTCGAAGTGTGCGGCTTCCAGCAGGATGTCTCTGCTTTCGTCGGTGACCTCGCTCTCCTGTCCGCCCATTATACCTGCCAGCGCGATGCTTTTCCTGGCATCGGCGATTACCAGCATCGTATCATCGAGGGTGCGGGCTTTTCCGTCCAGGGTGACCAGCAATTCTCCCTTTTCGGCCCGTCTCACCACTATTCGGTTTTCCCGCAGAAGGTGGTAATCGAAAGCATGGAGCGGCTGGCCCAGCTCTAACATCACGTAATTGGTGATGTCCACGATGTTATTGAGGGGCCTCATACCCGCCGCTTTAAGGCGAAGCTGCATCCAGAGGGGCGAGGCCTTGATCTTGATTCCTGATATGATGCGGGCGGTATAACGCGGGCACAACTCCGGTTCCAGCAGCTCGACCGAGGTCCATAGTTCGGCCGGCCGGCCTTCTTCTTCGAGCTTGAAGTCGGGATAACTGAACGGCGCCCCGGTGATGGCTGCCACTTCCCTGGCTACGCCTGTTACGCTCAGGCAGTCGCCGCGATTGGGGGTTATGTTCAATTCCAGCACAGTATCGTCAAAACCGATAGCATCTGCCAGATTTATTCCGGGCTTTAGACTTTTATCCAGTTGGTATATGCCGTAAGTGTCGTCCATCAGGGTTAGCTCGTCGGCAGAACAGAGCATCCCGACGGAGAGCTCACCCCTGATTTGTGTTTTTTCCACGTGTGTTCCATCTGGAAGCACGGCGCCAGGCAAGGCCACCGGAACCATGTCTCCAGAATTTATATTGGGAGCTCCGCAAACTATGGGGACTTTCTCGGTCCCGATATCCGTCGTGCAAATTAGCAGGTGTTCCGCCTCCCGGTGAGGACGCAGTGAAAGGATTTTGCCGGTAACGATTCCCTGGAATTCTTCATCGGTTTCTTCCACAGCAGCGACTTCAATGCCTGCCATGGTGAGGCTTTCAGTGAGTTCCTGCGGTAACAGGTCGCAGTCGACGTATTCTCTGAGCCAGTTGTATGTCAATCTCATGGTGTGCTGTTGCTCCCATCAGAACTGTTCGAGGAAGCGGTAATCGTTCTCGAAGAAAAGCCTTATGTCATCTATTCCATATTTGAGCATTGTTATGCGCTCGATGCCCATTCCGAAAGCGAATCCGGTCCACTCTTCGGGGTCGTACCCTACGAAACGGTAGACCTCCGGGTCCACCATGCCCGACCCCAGTATCTCCAGCCAGCCGCTGTGCCCGCAGACTCTACATCCTTCACCGCCACACATCACGCAGCTTATGTCCACCTCTGCGCTGGGTTCGGTGAAAGGAAAGAAGGACGGCCTGAAGCGGAGCTTCGTGCCCTTGCCGAAGTACTGATGAACAAACTCTTCCAGAACCCCTTTGAGGTCCGCCATGGAGATGTTTTTGTCGACTTTGAGGCCTTCCACCTGGTGGAACATGGGGCTGTGGGTTATATCGGCGTCGCAGCGGTAAACTTTCCCTGGTGATATGATGCTTATGGGCGGCGGGTTCTTTTCCATGGCTCTTATTTGCACCGGGGAAGTGTGGGTACGGAGGAGCACTTCCTCGGTGACGTAGAAAGTGTCTTGCATATCTCTGGCCGGATGGTCTCTGGGAATGTTGAGCGCTTCGAAGTTATAGTAGTCCAGCTCGACTTCGGGCCCTTCCACCACGTCGAATCCGAGCCCCATGAAAATCTGGACTACTTCGTCCCAGGCCTGGGTGATGGGATGTTTTCGACCTCTACGGTTACGCCTTCCCGGCAGGGTGATATCTATCCATTCTCTACCGGTGGCAAGCCCCTTTTCGCTCTCCAGTCGGGCCGTCTTTTCTTCGATTGCCTTTTCCAGCTGCGAGATTACGCTGTTAAGCTCTCTGCCGGCTGCGGGCCTTTCTTCCGGAGCAATTGTCCCCATGGATTTGCGCATCGAGGTGAGCAGTCCTTTTTTGCCGAGGTATTTGATTCTTATATCGTTCAGGCTGCTCTTGTCTTCGGCTTTCCGCAGGTCTTCTTTCAGGGATTTCCTGAGTTCTTGGATGTCGTCGAGCAATTTATCTTGTCCTGGCGCCTTTTTGCAGGTGCATGGCTTTCTGTTAAATGAACTTTCAGGCTGTTTCCTGTATCTGTTCCCGGGCCAGTTGTGCTATCTGGCCGAAGGATTCTGGATCGTTCACCGCAAGGTCGGCCAGTGTTTTTCTATCCAGGACCAGGTTTGCCGTCTTGATGCCGTGCATGAATTTGTTGTAGGAGAGGCCGTGTAGCCTGGCTGCCGCCCCTATGCGTATGATCCAGAGCCGACGGAACTGTCTTTTGCGCTGCTTGCGGTCTCTGTATGCGTACAAGGCCGCCCGATCCACCGTTTCACGAGCCGTCTTGAAGAGACGGCTCCGACCGCCTACGTAACCTTTGGCTCGTTTAAGAATTTTCTTTCTCCGCTTTCTGGTAGCGGGGCTGTTCTTTACTCTCGGCATTTGATTGCTCCTGTGGCCGGTGTTTCAGTTATCGCATGCAATAAAGGCCTGCTTTTAAACTTCAGGAATGAAGCATCTTCTTGATGGATTTAGCGTTGGTGGTGTGCACCAGGCCGCTCTTTCTCAAGTTGCGTTTCCTCTTGGCCGTCTTTTTGGCGAGGATGTGGCTGCGGTAGGCCTTGCTCCTTTTTATCTTTCCTGAAGCTGTAAGCTTGAACCTCTTCGCTGCGCCTCTGTTAGTTTTGAGTTTAGGCAATGGAACTTCTCCCGGATTCGATTTTAAATATGCGCTTATGCTGTTTTCCCTGAAGTTTCGCAGCAGTGTTAATTGCTGTTTATAGCAGGTAAGCGCTCCGATAATGCCTGGTTCACTTGTTTAACTTTCTCTATCCTTACTGCCTTTAGGCCCCAGGACCATGACCATGTTGCGGCCTTCCCTTTTGGGTTCCTGCTCTATGGTGCTTATATCGCTCAGGTCTTCTATGAGCCTATCCAATATCTTTCGTCCCAGCTCTATATGAGAGAGCTCTCGCCCTCTGAACATCACTGTTATTTTCGCCTTGTTCCCTTCCTCAAGGAACCTGCGTACATGCTTGATTTTGAACTGGTAATCGTGCTCCTCCGTTTTGGGGCGCATTTTCATCTCTTTAACCTGGAACTGCTTCTGCTTCTTTTTGGCATCTTGTGTGCGCTTGCTTTGCTGGTACCTGAATTTACCATAGTCCATTATTCTGCACACCGGCGGCCTTTCGTTTGGCGCCACCTCTACCAGGTCGAGGCCTTGTTCCCGAGCCATGCTCATGGCTTGTTCTGTAGGCAAGATGCCTAATTGTTCACCATCCGAACCTATCAGGCGGATTTCCTTTACACGGATAACTTCGTTGACCCTGTGCTTTTTCTCAGCGGCCATAAATATCCTCATTTGTTGTGAACATTGTAATCAAGAGGAACTCGCATGCGCAAATCTGTTCGGGATGCTGGTCTTTCCTATTTCTTCGCATCGATCTCTTCTTTCAATATGTTCATGAAGGCCTCCATTTCCATGGCTCCCAGCTTCTCGCCGCCGCGCCTGCGGACGGAGACGGTACCGGCCGTAACTTCTCTGTCTCCCACTACCAGAACGTACGGTATCTTTTCCTCCTGGGCTTGCCTGACCTTGAAGGATACGGTCTCGTTCCTGTCGTCCTGATCCACTCTCATATTGTTTTCAGCCAGACGTGCGGTTACCTTCTTCCCGTATTCGGCGTGTCTGTCCGTTATTGGTATGACTCTCACCTGGACGGGCGCCAGCCAGAGAGGGAAGGCTCCTGCGTAGTGTTCTATCAAGCCGCCTATGAACCGTTCCATGGAGCCGAGCACTGTGCGGTGCACCATAACCACGCTATGGGGTTTACCGTCCGGCGCCACGTAGGTGACGTCGCACCTTCTGGGGAGATTGAAGTCGAACTGGATGGTGGGCCCCTGCCAGCCTCGGCCCAGGGCGTCTATCATCTTGATATCTATCTTGGGGCCGTAAAAAACCGCTTCCCCTTCTTGCCTGGTGTAATCCCATTCTTTCTCTTCG
>CAYVLI010000131.1:0-7030 GCA_964452105.1 uncultured Nitrospinota bacterium | reverse complement strand
TCGAGGAGAAGGTCAGCAGCGGGCTGGCTAAAGATGCCTATATCGACGAGAAGCGTTTTCAGCAGTTGCTGGATGAATATTATGAGATGCATGGATGGGATGAACAGGGTGTGCCAACCGACGAAACGCTGAATCGACTTGAAATTTAGTTATTCCAGACGCAGAATTTGATATATATTCTGCGGCCTTTAACCCCTCGTATTTTGGCTGTAAGCGCCATCTTCGGGATCGCCTTATTTGCGGTTATCTTTTTTAGGCGAATACAAGATTCGCCCCTTGTATGTTAGTAAGGTGTAAAATAATAGAGATAACTTGTTATGGGCGCGGCAAGCAGCGCCCCTACGGCTTTTTCACGAAAAGTTTTCTTTGGCGAAAGTTTCCTCCCCCTTCAACCTCTCCCCTCACTCCCCTCTCCGTGAACGGAGAGGGGAAGGGGGTGAGGTGAGTGGGGGTAAAAATTTATAACCCCCTCCCCGGCGCCTGCTTCAAGGCTGATAAAGGAACTGCTTGAATTTCTCTCTCAGCTTCTCGAGCTTGGGAGCGATTACGACCCGGCAGTAGGGTTGATACTCATTTTGTCTATAGTACCGCCGGTGGTATTCTTCGGCCTCATAGAAGGCCTGCATCGGTCTTACTTCCGTGACTATCGGCTTCCCCTGGTAGTCCGATTCGCCGAGCTTTTCAATGAAAGCTTCCGCTTGGTGTTTTTGTTCTCCGCTGGTGCACAGGATAATCGAACGGTACTGCGACCCTACGTCGTTGCCCTGCCTATCAGGTGTCGTGGGATCATGTGTTGCGAAAAATACTGCCAGGAGAGTTTCGTAGGAAATTTGCGATGAATCGTACTCCACCCTGACCACTTCCGCGTGGCCGGTTGCTCCGGAACAGACCTGCTCGTAGGTGGGATTTGCCGTTTCCCCTCCGGCGTATCCGGGCACAACAGAAACCACGCCGTTCAGGCCTTCGAACACCGCTTCGGTGCACCAGAAACATCCTCCTCCAAACACCGCGATTTCATGATTCGGTATCATGCTCATCTGTTCTTAGCTCCGCCACAATCGGGTTTCAGGCCCGGCATAGGGATGGGGTAACCAGACGCCGCCCCTGGCAGCTATCAATTTTTCGCTGCTCTCTGATAATTCATATAGAGATGTGAGGTAAATTTCAAGCCTCTATTGCGACACCCTGGCGCAGGTTTGACATTCCGTTAGCCGGGTTATATTCATTTCCAATACCACATTAAAGAGACAGATTTTGTCCCCCGGCGTTAACATCCGGCTCATCATGGAGGATTATATATGCGCAATCTGTTCCTGACTATCACCGCGCTTTTCTTCTTTGTTTCGTTAGCTTCTGCCGACGACGGTCTCATCAGCGTGAAAAGCTCTCACGACGTGAAAAGCACAGCGGATCGCCTCGTAAATGCCTTGAAGGGGAAAGGCATGACCCTGTTTATCAGGATAAATCATGCAGAAGGCGCTCAAAAGGTGGGGAAAGAGTTGCGCCCCACGGAGTTAGTTATCTTTGGCAATCCCAAGGTGGGCGCACCACTCATGCAGTGCAGGCAGAGCGTTGCCATAGATCTCCCTCAGAAAGCTCTTATCTGGAAAGATGAAGCGGGTCAGGTATGGTTAACCTACAATGACCCGGAATACCTAACAGACCGCCACGACATAACGGGGTGCGATGAAATTATTAGGAAAATAGAGAAAGCACTCGGTAACTTTGCCAGGGCGGCCACCATGCCATGAAGGAAACAACCTGTCTCCTGTTCTGGCGCTGCTTCTTCAAGCATTATCAAGGAGACGGGTGGGGCTAACACCTGCTTTCGAGTGCATACGAGAAGGGCCATGGCAGAGAAGAACTATATGGTGAGAATAGGGAGGATAACTCAGCATACTCCGGGGGTGCGGAGCATGGTGCTAAAGCTGCCGGAGGGCGCGGAGTTCGAGTTTCAACCGGGTCAGTACGTGGAGATAAGATTACCCGAGCCCGGAGATGACGCTCTGTCCGGGGAATGGAAGGGCTTCTCCATCACCTCTTCGCCGCCGGCTGGGGGCCTTGTGGAGGTGACCGCCTCAAGGAGGGGACCGTTCACGAGGAAGCTTTACGATCTCCCTGCAGGTTCCCCGCTGGAGATAAGAGGCCCGGGTGGAAATTTCGTTTACGAGCTTTCACCCGAGCGGGAACCTGTTTTCATAGCCGGCGGAATCGGAATCACTCCCATAATGAGCATGATAAGGTATCTGTGCGGCCTGAACTTCCCGGTATCTGCGCTGCTGATATATAGCTGCCGGGCTTTCGAGGACATTGTATTCCGCCCTGAGCTGTTGAGAACGGCGGAAGAATCGGAGCGGTTCAGGACTCTGTTCACGCTTACGCGCTCTTTCCCCCCCGATTGGGAAGGGAAGACAGGGAGGGTTGACCAGGCCATGCTCGAAGAGATGATACCCCTTCCGGCAGATAAATCATACTACATCTGCGGCCCCCAGGACATGATGCTCATGGTCGGCTACTCCCTCATGAACATGGGGATCAAGAAGGAACAGATAGCAACAGACCTGTGGTGAAACCGCCGGGGTTTACAACATTCCTTAACGAATGAAGCCGGGAGTGAGCGCCTTCGTCGATATTTCGACCCTGTTGTCCGCTCCTGAAAAAGATCAGGATTAAACTGTCCCTTTGTGGATGCGGGGCACCTTGTGCGGGGGCCCGAAAGCCAGCAGCTCTTCGGCCTTGACGAAGTTCACCTCAGTTTTCATACCCAGGCTCTCTTCGACCTTAGAAGTAATAACCCTGTTCACCTCCTCCAGCCTGTTCTCGGTTTCCGGGTAGTAACCTATTCTCAGCCGAAGGCCTTCCATATCTTCCGCATACTTGACTATCTGAAACAGGCCGTGGTCCGCTCCTTCGACATCCTCGAGGATGAGTGTAATCTCATTGGGGAAAACCATGCGGCCCCTTACCTTGACTATGAAACCCTTCCTGCCCAGGTAGAAGAGGCGGGCGTGGGTCCGCCCGCATATGCAGGTATCCGTCTTGAAATAGCAGATATCCTCCGATTTCCAGCGGATAGCCGGCGTCCCTTTGTTGACCAGGGTGGTAACCACCATCTCGCCCCTTTCGGTGAGCGGGAGAGACTTTTCCGTTTCAGGGTCTATTATCTCGAAGAGGAATACATCATCAGGCACATGCTGCCCATCCTGCTCCACACATTCCCCGGGATAAAAGCCAAGCTCCCCGATCCCGGCGACCTCGTAAATCGTAGAGCCCCACTTTTCCGCAACCAATTCTTTCTGTTTAATGGTGATTACGTCACCGCCGCCCATAATTGCCTTATAAGATGAAAACACTTCCCTGGGGTCCAGCCCCATCCTCCGGGTCTCCTGATCCACGGCGGAGACCATTGGAGGGGGCAGCGCCAACCATACGTCCGGTTTGAGGAAGCGGGAGGCGTGTATCATGCGGGGGATATCCATGGGGCTGAGCTCGGTGTTGATTACCCGCAGGCCCATGACATCGGCAACCCCCCTGATGCTGGGCATGGCCGGGTGCCAGTTCACCACGCAGGCGTGATAGCAGTCGCCGGGACGCACTCCCTGCGACCAGAAGATGCGCGCCCAGCATTCAGAACTTATCTCCACATCCTCATCGGTGAACCCCACGAAGGTGGGTGTTCCGGTGGTCCCTGAGCTGCTCTGTACGGTAACCTTGTCCACAGGGGCGCATAACATGCCTCCGAAGGGGTCGCCCGTGCGCTCCATCTCATCGCGCACCATGTCCTTGTAAAGGAAAGGGGCGTGGGTCTTAAAGTTTTCCAGGCTTTTCAAATCGTCCGGGTTCAGGCCCGCCTCGTCCCATATCCTTCGATGAAGCGCAGAATTTTCATAGGTATAGTAGAGTTGCGGCTTCAACCGCTTCCACTGGAGAGCCTCCAGTTGCTCTCGCGGCATGGTTTCTACATCAGGGTCCCAGTGGTCTCTTTCCTGCCAGATATCCTTTCTCTTAAGCATTGCCCCTCCCCTCCCTTTCCCAAAGCAAGAGCGAATCGAACGATGTAATGATAGCAGAACTGCTCAAGACAGAGCCACAACAATTTAACAACCTGTCGGGTGCGGAGACCCGACAGCACAGGGAACGGAACCACATTATTTTTTCAGTGAGTCCTGACAAAGTCCTGTATGATACTGTTTAGTTTTTACGTTTAGTGTCTGGTGTCATTCCCGCGAAAGCGGGAATCCAGTATTTTCAATGGCTTGCACCCTGCCTGGATTCCCCGGTCGAGCCGGGGAATGACAGAGATCGGGCTTTTTCAGGACTCTCTTTCAGGATAATCGGAGGCGGCTTTGATATTCAATCCTGGCGGGATGTTGTTTTCGGCGCTTATTCTTTTACTCTTTTTCTACTTCAGACAGCTGATTCGCAAAATCTATCTCTTCAAAATATCTTTCATACGATCCAGAGCCTATCGAACTTGATAATTTATCGTCCTTTGAGCCTTCGGCAGGAGGCAACTCTGATAAGGGATCATCCACATTATTGTCGGCATCTTCTTCCCGACCCCTTTGCTCACCGCAAGCCAGAGCCCATATCAAAGACTTATCAGCCGAAGGCGGCCTTTCTCTTATAACCGATTCAGATTCTGCTTCGCCAATTTCTTCTACTTCACCTTCCCTCCCCATGTAACTAAGTAACTGCAGACCCCTTTCTCTACTCAAAACCGGACGGCAGCCCTTCCCGGGAACTAATGTCTCCATACACAACCTGACAGCCTCATCCCCCAACCGAATGGAAAATTCCACAAATTCGGCGGCTCGCAAATATTTCAAACTTTTCACCTTTCTGATAATCAAGTCTGTAAAATCTTCCAGGAGCTCGGTGTCCACCGTGCGACCCACCTTTTCACTGAAATCCTGGTGAGCCTTAAATAGTCTCGCGATTCGACCTGCTTCAGCTTCGATGGTACTGCAATCGAAGCGAATTCGAAAAACCTCGCCTCCTGATTCGGTCTGCCGAGCTGCGTTGAGCCTTGCCGCGGCTCTCAGTTCTGACGGCAGGACTTTCTGCGGAAGATTGTACAATTTATTCTGTACCGAGTCGACGGCTTCTTCCCCCTCGCACATCGCCACTATCTCTTCAGCAGTACGTGTAGAAAGACTATCACTCTCGTTGTGAAAAGCCACCCTGTTCACCTCATCCAGAGACGTAATCCCTTTAATGGCTTTGTAAAAACCGTCTTCACGCAGGGGAACGAGTTGAGCCTTTTCACGCGCGATGAGCCTGATCTGAATGGAGTTCCTTTTCTCCATTACGGCTTCACGAATGGCATCGTTCACTACCAGAAGCTCGTGCAGGGCCATCCGGCCTTTAAAACCGGTGCCGTTGCAAAGCGAACAACCTCTCGCCTGATAAAATTCAAATTTATCCGGATGGGTCAACCGAACGTTAAAGGAAGATAATTCGTGCAGACCCGGCAGATAGGGCTCCCGGCAGTGTGTGCATAAAACTCGAACGAGACGCTGGGAGACTATGAGATCAACCGTGGAAGCAATCAAAAAGGTATCGATATCCATGTTTATGAGACGCAATAGCGCTCCGGTAGTATCATCTGTATGGAAGGTACATAATACCTTATGCCCGGTCAAAGAAGCCTGCACGACGGCTTCCGCCGCCACTTTGTCCCTGATCTCCCCTATCATGAGGACATCGGGGTCCTGGCGCATCATCGATTTGATAAAATCCATGTAGGAATGCCCTAACTTGTGTTCGAGCTGTCCCTGAACCACTCCATCAATAGTGTATTCAACAGGGTCTTCAACCGTAATAATCGCTTTGTGCAGACCGTTTAGAGAGTTTATGGAAGCATACAAGGTGGTTGTCTTCCCGCAACCGGTGGGTCCGGTGACTATGGTAATCCCGGAAGAGTGTTCCAGAATATTCTTGTACTTCGCAATGTTAGTTGGAGAGAAACCCTGTGATTCCAGGTCTATCAGCATGTTCTGGCGATGCAGTGCACGAATTACCACACTTTCACCATACACCGATGCGTAAGTGGAGACCCTTAGATCGACATTTTTATCCATGATGCGGGCCTCTACGCGGCCATCCTGATGTCTTCTTTTTTCTGCGATGTCCAATCCGCATGCAACCTTGATATGAGAGATGAGGTTGGAAGCCATGAAAGCGGGTAAATCCGTTTTGTGATGCAGAATTCCGTCCAGGCGATAGCGGATTCGCAGCCTGTTTTCCAGCGGCTCGATGTGGATGTCGCTCGCCTCTTCCTGTATGGCGTTGGAAATTATATAATTGAAAAGCGCCGCGGTGGAATCCTGCTTCTTATATGGGTCATTGCTGTCGCCTACTATCAGAGTCTTGGAAGACTTCCGTGAAACGCCCTCCCCTTCAAATTGAATGGTCTTATAACAGAGGTCGATTCCATTTAAGATATCTTTAGATGATGCTATGGCAGGCTCGATCTTGCATCGGAAGAAAAGTTCCAATTCATGTATGGTATCCTTGCTGAAGGGATTGGCCAGGATGACCGTCAGCGAATCCCCATGTCTGAATGCGGGTAATGCTTCATTTTTCTTTAGAAAGGCGGCGTTAATACCCTCCAGCAGGCTTTTGTCGATAAGATTTATGTCCGGCAGAATCTTTGGAACTCCAAGCTGCATGCTCAAAGCATTTACCAGATTCGTCTCCGTTAAAAATCCCTTTTTTATAAGGAGTTCCCCTAATCTGCCACCGGAAGCCTTCTGTTCTTCCAAAGCCATCCGCAACTCTTCCGGAGTGATCAATCCGAGATTGACCATTAGATCCCCCAGATAGATACGGTTGTTATGCTTTCTTAGTACACGGCCGAGATCGGCTCTGGAAACAAATTTCAGATCTACACATACCTCCCCCAACGGCTTATAAACGTTCAGTTTCTTTTGAACCGAAAGGACTTCTTTTAACTGCTCCTCCGTGATATAACCTTCGCGGATGAGCAATTCCCCTAATTTAAGTTTCTTGGAGGATTTCATATACC
>CAYVLI010000130.1:2422-7043 GCA_964452105.1 uncultured Nitrospinota bacterium | reverse complement strand
TGCTGCGCGGACAGCGTTCCGTGCAAGATTTGCACTGGACGCAGTGGTACATCTTTTCTTTCATGAGGGCCAGTATCTTTTTTTCGTATCCCTGGAAGAGAGCTATTATTATCTCTTTCGGGTCGTAATCGTTTTCTGCCGCAGCGGGGCAGTTGGAGAGGCAGTTGCCGCACTCCAGGCACCCTTTAACGGCCTCGAAGTACCGTGAGTCTCCGGCAATCGCCTTATACATGGGCCCTGTCTGCCGGGCCGTGTGCTTCTGCGCCTCCTCTTCCCAGGCCTCGAAGCCTTTTATCTCCACGCCTTCCAAGGTCTTTTTCATACTCGATTTCCTATGTAGTGCTCGCTTATGGAGTCATATTCACCTGACACGCCGTGGGTGCGCCCGGTTTCACCTAATCCATCTGCTTCCCATGCATCCCATGCTGATGGCCTTCACGGTGTTTGCCGTTTCCGGTCTCTTTATACCCTCGCAGCTCATCGTACTTCTCAATCTGGTCTGCAGAAAGCGCCCGCTTCATCTCCAGATGTCAATTTTAGTTCAGCTTCAGGATGGCGCGGCCTTTTATGGGGCGTTCGCCGCCGCGTGTTTCAACGTATAGGTCGCACTCGACTATGTTTTCTTCCCCTTCCTGGTACTTGTTAATGACCATGCCGCCAAAAACCAGCTCTTCATCGGGCCGTGCCACCCCCTTCACATCCACGCTGATTTTTTTAAGCGAGCCGAAGCCGAAGTTGCATGTTACAAGTTGGCATAGCAGCGCCGTAGAGAAGGGACCGGGGAGCACTATTCCGCCCAGGCCTTCCTTCTTGCCGTGTTCGGCGTCGAGGAAGCGGGGATGCAGGAAACCCATCGAACTCATGAATTCACGCACTTCTTCTCTGCTGACGGTACGTTTGATGGGTACTACCTCGTCGCCAAGCTCTACTTCCTCGTAACGGAGCTTCTTGCTTTCCATTATTTCTGATCCTCTCTGAAAGGGGTTCGGAAGCGCCCCCGCTTAGCTCACTTTTCGGTCGAGTACAACCATGCGGTGCCGTATGAAGAGAGCCGTTCGTCCTTCCTGGTTCCTTATCTCCGCCTCTCTGGATATGAAGTACATCTCCCCGCTCCTGCCTTTCTTCTTGTTGACGTCCTTGAGACGGCAGGTAGCCTTCACCACATCTCCCACCCTGAGTGGCTCCAGGTATTCGAGCTCGATGCCCCCGAAGAGTTCCATCCCGCTGACGATCTTGATCCTGGGCATTGCTATGATACCCATGACGTAAGGGAACATATGCGGAGCTACCAGAGCGCCGTAAGGGCCGCTATGCGCAGCGTCTTCATTTGTGCAGAGCGGCTCCAGGTCACCCGTGAACCTGCAAAAATCGAGCACCGCCTCTTTCTTTATCTCTATGGGGCCGCTCTCGTAAGGCTCCATGGAATTGTAAGCTTCCAGATCTATTTCCGCCATAAACCGCTCACCTTTCATCTGTTATAAAACGTATCTATCCCCCCCACGGCACACCGATTATATAGATGCCCCGCACTCCTGTCCACCCGATTATTCGTCCGTAGAGGACTATGGGCGGGTCACGCCGATAACATCCGTTTATTTAATTTGCGGATAAATCGGTTACAGGCTGTTTTCATCAGAAGGGTTTCCCCCATTTATTCTTGAGCTCCTGCTTCAATATTTTGCCCATGGCGTTCCGCGGAAGCTCGTCCATGAAAACCACCATTTTGGGCTTCTTGTAACCGGCCAGCCGCTCGCCGCAGAAGGAGATTATCTCATCGGGTTTCATGCGCTCCCGGAGACGGAGAACGACGCAGGCGGCCACTTTTTCTCCCAGGTCGGGGTCGGGTACCCCTACCACCGCGGATTCGACCACCCCGGGATGCTCGTCAATAACCCTTTCCACCTCTTTTGGATATACGTTCATGCCCCCGGATATTATGAGGTCTTTACTCCGGCCCACGATGGAGTAGTAGCCGTCTGCATCGCGCAGACCCAGGTCGCCGGTATGCAGCCAGCCGTCAGGCGTGAAGCTCTCCTCGGTCTCACGGGGTTTCTGCCAGTAGCCGCTGAATACGTTCGGGCCTCGCAGTTGTATCTCACCCACCTCATCGTTTGTCAGTATCTCGCCGCTCAGGGGATCGACTATCCTTGCTTCCACTCCAGGCAGAGGGAAACCCACCGTACCCGGACGTCTCTCCCCCTTCAGGGGGTTGGAAATGTTCATGCCTGTTTCGGTCATTCCGTAACGCTCCAGGATGGTGTGTCCGAACCGCTCCTGAAAGCTGCGGAAGGTCTCCTCCCTGAGGGGTGCGGAGCCGGAAATGAACAGCCGCATGGAGCTCAGGTCGAACTTTCTATCAGGGGGGAGCCCGAGAAATCGGTGATAAAAGGTGGGCACACCCATGAGCAGTGTCATCCTCTCACGCTCCAGGGCGGACATGACCGCTTCGGGGTCGAACCTTTCATGCATGAGCGTATAGCAGCCCGTGGCCAGGGCGCCGTGAAGCCCCACTCCCAGGCCGTGCATGTGGAAGATGGGCAGGGCGTGCAGGAATCGGTCGTTTTCCGTCCAGCCCCAGGCCTGCATGAGCGAGCGGATGTTGCTGGCCAGATTCCCATGGCTTAGCATGGCGCCCTTGGGTCTCCCGGTCGTGCCCGAGGTATAGCAGATGAGCGCCGTATCGGAGGGGGGTGCAGCCCTCTTGATGGGTTCGGGAGCGAAAGGTTCGAGCCTGTTCATCAGGCTTTCGTGGGGGTCATCGTAGTAGAGCACGTGGTGCAGTTCCGGGAGGGAATGGCTTATCTTCTCTACCAGTCCCCTGGAGGAGAAATCTGTCACCAGCAGCCTGGTCCCCGAGTCAGATAGGAAATAGGCAAGCTCGTCCTCCGGATAAGCGGGGTTCAGCGGCAGGGTTGTTGCGCCCAGTTTGAGATTGGAAAGATAGCAGAAGATGAACTCCATACATTTGGGCAGTCGCAGCGCCACGCTGTCTCCAGGGACTATGCCCATATTGATGAGAGCGTGCGCCAGACGCGTCGAAATCGTGTCCAGATCCTTAAAGGTATAATCCTGTCCGCTGAAAGTAACGGCCGTCTTTCCACCTTTTTCCCTGAAAGTACGCATGAACAGTTCGTTCAGTGTAATCATGTAATCCCTTTCTAATCGGAACCGTCAATCCTGTCAGGCTCTTCCTGAACGGTTGAATAAGCGGCGCGCCTGCGCGCGCTGTAATAGAAAGCTAAAACAAGAATTATTCCCAGCACAGCCACGGGGAGGCCGGCGGTCATACCCTTCTTGAAGGCATAGGGCGTATAAGTGAAGCGCACCATGTGCCGTCCCCCTGGAATCTTAACGGCCCTGAAAAGGTAGTTGGCCCTGAGAAGCTCGACAGGCTCGTTATCCATCGTGGCTGTCCAGCCTGGATAGAAGGCATCGGAAAGTACGAGGTAGCCTCCTTCGCTGTAATTGGCGCCGATACTGATGAGGGAATCGCTGTATTGTAGGATGTCCAGGCCCGGTTCGGCCGCAGGGAAGACGCCGCTCATCCTGGTATCTGTTCTCACCCTTTCCCCGTGCTCTCCGGCGGGTTTTACCTCCTGTATGTCTCTGCCTGCCTTGATGACCGCCTCTTCAGCAGGGTTAAAATCCTCCTCCAGTATCGCGGCGAGGGCCTGCTCATCGGTGCCGACCAGTTTTGCAGTGGGTACGTAGTAGGCTCTTGGGAGAAAACGTTTGTTGCGGTAGAGCAACAGACCCGATTTGTCGAACTTTTGAACCAGCTCCAGATAAGGGTCGTGCCGTTTGACTTCCTCTTCCTGGCTGCGGTAGGCCAGCACATACTTGACGTTAAAGATGCCCAGAAGTTTTTCTTTAATGCCTGGTGGAGCTGATATTACGTGATTTACGAAATTGAGCTGCGTGCTCAAGCGCAGGGCGCTCTCGCTGTCTGCGTACTGGACTCCCCAGATGGAACCTATGTTTGGTTTAAGCGCCTCTTTTTCCCACAGATATATGCCGTGTACGTCCGAAAAATAGAGGGGCAGCGCACCTTTCCTTTTCTCAAATATCAGGTTGTAGATTCTATGCGGCGCATCTTCCTTGTCCATATAGTCTAAAACCTGCGGACCCTTCCGGTAATATTCTTCCGGCATCGTGGCATTGATATCGTGATGAGCGAGAAAAAGAGATAATGCGGTTATGGCCACCAGCAGGAAACCCAGAAAAGCTCTGCCCTTCCGGATGGACACGACTATCAGGGAGAATACCATGACCACGGCAACGAAGCCGGTAAATTTCATCAAATCCGCCATGACGGCATTGTAGAAGCTGCCGTAGCTCGCAGGTTCGGAGCTAAGCGCCCTGCCGAAGGGGTCGGCCCACCTGATAAAAGAGATGAACTTGTCTCTGCTGGCCGCGCCAAAGGCCAGAGCCAGCCCTGCGATCAAAATCCAGGGCAGAAACCATCTGAGTATCGAGCGGGCGGGGTGTGGGTTATACCTCGCGCTGTTTTCACGGCCAGACGCCTCTTCCTTAACGGAAGAGCATCCACGCAGAAGCGCATCCGCCCCGAAGCCGGAGAACAGGGCCAGGAAAAAGGAGCTGAAAATTAGGAATTTCTCCG
>CAYVLI010000130.1:0-2322 GCA_964452105.1 uncultured Nitrospinota bacterium | reverse complement strand
CCGAAGCCGGAGAACAGGGCCAGGAAAAAGGAGCTGAAAATTAGGAATTTCTCCGGATAGCGAAACATGTCCATAAAGGGAACATAGCGGCGCATGAGGGAGAACAACGGTAGGGCGCGGCCCATCGAGGCCGTAACCGATAGCAAAAGAAGCGCCAGAAACAGCCACCTGAGCCTTTGTCTTGAGACGGTCATGCCTACGAAGGATAACACAAGCGGAACGGCGCCCACATACAGGCTCAGGAAGTAGTTCGTCCTGTAAACTCCCGTTATCTCGTACCATGGCGTGAGCGATTGTTTGTCGAATAAGAATGACGGTATCATGAAACCAAGGAGGCCGCCCGGCGGCAGAGAAAAACTGGAGGCCCGCTCAAGACTCATTTCCGACGCCCTCGTAGAGAGGGAAACGAAGGCCCCCGCAGGCAGGATGAGCGGAAGGGCAAGCAATATTCCAAGCAGCGCCGTTACCACGAAACCGATGGGCGGCCACTGGCCGCCTGCAAGGTTCCATCCCTCCCTGGATTTGCCTAAAGTCGCCGCCGCCGCCCACAGGAACAGAATAACAGCGGCTATATAGGCCAGATATATCTCGCCTCCGTAAAACATGAGAGCCAGCGCAAGCGCCGATAGAACAAGGTAAACGCCGCTGCCTCTTCCTATTGCTCGCTGGAAACATAACAACATCATGGGGAACCATGTCATGGTTTGGAGGACGGGAGGGACATTGACAGACGAAACCAGCGCGCCCCCGAAAGTGAAAGCGAGAGCGGCGACCAAGCTGGAGGCTGTAGAAACCTTCCACTCTCTCATGAGGTAGAAGGTGAACAGCCCCGTTAGGATGAAGTGCAGTGCGAAAAAGACTCCCAGTCCCAGATGAAAAGGCAGAATCGCCAGGACAAGGGAAGGCGGATATGCGGCGCCGTACAGGGGATGGGCCAGAACCGGCAGGCCTCCCATCTGCGTGGGGTCCCAGAGGGGTAATCGTCCCTCCGATAGCGCTCTGGCCACAAAGAGTTTCGCGGGGTAGAAGAACTTGTCGAAGTCGCCGAAGAAGAAAACCCTATGGCCGATGAGCACGGGAAAGAAGAAGGCCAGAGTCATCAGCAGCAATAAAAGGAGCGCTAACAGTCCTCCTCCAACGGGTGAACTTTCGGGTCGCATATATCTGAAATTTGATGTGCGTTGAGGATTCAACTGCCTCCTTTTATCAATCCTTCGAAGGCTTCCCTGTTGTGAACGAACCAATGGAAGAGGAATTTAAATTCTGAAGTAAAGGCCGCCGGTTCCCTGTCTATGAAATCAGCCACCTCCTCCAGTGTGTAGAAGTTGCCCTCCGCAACCTCATCGAGGTTGATGACTATGGGTTTGTCCGTACGGCATACGTACAGGGAGACGTGTTCCCAGCTCATCTCCTCACAGGCTTTAAAGTGAGCCACCTCAACCAGAGGCACGTCGCTGACGCCCAATTCCTCTTCCAGTTCCCTGCTTGCGCAGTTCGCGTACTCCTCACCCACGCTCAGGTGCCCTGCAGCCGAAGAATCATAATGCAGTGGGAAGCGGTCCTTGTTCTCCGAGCGCTTTTGAACGAAAAGTTCGCCCTTGGAATCGAACAGCAGGATATGCACGGAACGATGCATGAGTTGCTTCTCATGCGCCTCCTTCCTCGAAGCCCTGCCTATCACCCTGTTGTGCTCGTCCACTATCTCCAGCAGCTCTTCGCTTTCCATGGGATATGTCTTCTCCGTGATAATCAATCGGGGGTGGATAGCGGGTCTCTTCTGACTTTCCACAAATTATTTATCACTATTTTTCTGTTTTGAGACCTCGTTCAGCAACTGGTCTATCTTTTGCTTAAAAATAGCCGTGGGCTGTGCGCCCCTGATAAACGGACCCTGAACCCGACCGTCTTCCCGTGTTTTTCCGAGAATGAAGCTCGGCGTGCCCTTGACTCCGGCCCGAATACCGTCCTGTATGTCCTTATTTATCTTTTCGGCGTACTTGCCGCTGTCCAGGCAGGTGTTGAAAGCCGCCATATCCAGCCCCATTCCCCTTGCCCGTTCTCGAAGGTCCTCAACCTGCATCTTAGCCTGGTCGGAGAAGATGCTGTCATGCATCTCCCAGTATTTGCCCTGCTCACCGGCGCAACTTGCGGCCCCGTGCGCCTTCCGGGCCTGTTTATGAAAATTGAGCGGGAAATTCTTGTAAACGTAGCGAAGCTTTCCCGTTTCTATGTATTCTTTCTTGAGTGTGGGATAGGTCTGCTTGAAGAAACGTAAACAGTAGGGACACTGATAATCCGAGAACTCCACCAGGGTCAGAGGCG
>CAYVLI010000129.1:0-7051 GCA_964452105.1 uncultured Nitrospinota bacterium | reverse complement strand
CATCCTCGCTTTCGTTCTGGAAAGGGATGACGGCTATTCTTTTCACTTCATAGTTGCTGAAATCGACCTTGGAGGTGGCGGTAATATTGCTGCCGGGTGTTACTTCTTCCGCCAACTTGCTTACGGCGCCAGAACAACCCACAATCAGGATTATCCCCACGAGGCAAGACAACTTCTTCAACGTTCCCCATCGCAGTCCTTCGATATAAACACGCATCTCGCTTCTCCCACCCCGCTGCCGGGAACCTCTTCCCATGGACAGCATAAAGAAATGTCAATCCATCTTTATGCCCTTACTATAAATGACGTTGAGTATGTCTCGAGCTAAACCGAGGGCGCGGTCCTTGCTCACTATCGCCTGCACGTGAAGGTCATCGGAATAGCTAAAAGTAATCAGCAAACCCTGTGCATGTGCGGTAGCCTTCACATCATCGGCTCTGATGATCTCATTAGATTTTTCTTCGGGATTCATTTCCATTCCCCCCTGCGCCTTCATAAATAATTATAGGTTATTATCTTCCATTACAGTAGGGAAATAATTACTACATCCAAAACCCGAACGCTCAGAGAATCCATCTTAATAATTTATGTTTAATGTAATTAACAAAAACCTTGCTGAATGTATTAAATGCTTCCCTTGCTGTCAAGGGCCGTGTGACCACATCCACCCGCCCTTTCTTGATTGCATCTATTACGGCGAGCGGATTTTTTTCCGCTCTCACCATGGAATAGGTCGAGCCTATCTGGTAGAGACGATGCGCATCCGACGTCCCCACCACGGGTAAATTCCACTTCTTTGCATTTCTAACCAGGCGTCTGTTAGGATTAACCCCCCTGAAATAGAAATGGCTGTACTCCACCGCATGGAAAACATCCTTATGAGCACGCAGCTTCGAGTTGAGCGATTGGCGGCTGGGGTAGTAGGCATGGGGTGCGATGACCGCCACCTCGTCACCAACCGCTGCGAGATCATCAAATGATTCAACAGCCGGATAACCGTTTCTGTAGTTAAGAAGGATGACGTGCTTCCCTTCCACCGTGAGTTCTATGCCCGGAATTAAAAGGATTCCTTTCCCCGCGGCATAGGCTTCCAATTCCGGGCTGAAGGTAACTACATGGTGATTGGTGATGCTTAAAACCTCGTATCCCTGTTCAGCGGCGGCATCTATAAGCTCTTTCTCCGAATGGGGGATGTCATCCTTCTTGTCATCCCTGCTGTGGCAGTGCAATTCGGCCTTGAGCAGTGCGTTCGTTTCTATGTGAAAAGGTTCCATTTTCAGTTGCGGCAGCGTCGGTGTAAGAAGTTGGTATATATTGTATTAAAAGTGATTTTCTTGACAGAGCTTCCCGGGACATTTAAGATGATGTGGGCAATCGGAAAATCACCTCAAGCTGAAGTCCGGCCCGGTCAAGCTCAATAATAAAACATACGGTTATTAGTCAATATATTACTCACAGGCTCGCAGAACAAGAATTATCCGATATTAGAGGAAAGAGGCAGAGTATGGACCTTGAACTCACTGAAGAACAGAAAATGATACAAAAGATGACTCGCGATTTCACCGAGGAAAAAATCAAGCCGGTGGCGGCGGAACTTGACCAGACCAGCCGATTCCCCCAGGAACTGGTGGACGAGATGGCCCGCCTGGGCCTCATGGGAGTGGCCATACCCGAGGAGTACGGCGGTGCGGGTATGGACAACGTCTGCTACGCCATCGCCATGGAGGAGATATCCAGAGGCTGCGCCAGCACAGGAGTCATCATGTCCGTGAACAACTCCCTGGTCTGCGACCCGCTGTATAAGAACGGAAGCGAAGAGCAGAAGAAGGGCTGCCTCACCGCCCTGGCTTCCGGCGCCAAGCTGGGATGCTTCGGCCTCACCGAACCCCAGGCGGGGTCAGACGCCACCAACCAGAAGACGAGCGCCGTACTGGACGGCGATAGCTGGGTCCTGAACGGTCAAAAGAACTTTATAACCAATGGGGCCGAGGCCGACGTGGCTATCATATTCGCCATGAGCGACCCGGAAAAGGCGCACCGGGGCATAAGCGCATTCATAGTGGAAAAAGGAACGCCCGGATTCAGCGTACCCAAGGTTGAGAAAAAACTGGGCATAAGCGCCTCCTCTACCGCCGAACTGCTCTTCGAAGACTGCCGCATACCCGCCGAAAACCTGCTCGGCGAACGGGGCAAGGGGTTCAAAATGGCCATGGAGACGCTGGATGGAGGCAGGATAGGCATCGCCGCCCAGGCGCTGGGCATCGCCCGTGCAGCACTGGAGGCCAGCGTACGATATGCCCAGGAGAGAGAGCAGTTCAATCAGCCCATTGCCAGGTTTCAGGCCATACAGTTCATGATTTCCGACATGGCCACAGAGATAGATGCTGCACGGCTTCTTATTTACCGAGCCGCATATCTCAAGGACAAGGGCGTGCGTTACTCCGTGGAGTCCGCAATGGCCAAGCTGTTCGCTTCGGAGGCGGCCATGCGGGTCACCACCAAGGCCATACAGGTGCACGGCGGTTACGGCTACATCAAGGAATACCCCGTGGAGCGTCACTTCCGGGACGCCAAGATAACGGAAATTTACGAAGGCACCTCCGAAGTGCAGCGCATGGTCATCGCCGCCGGCCTCCTGAAGGAGCAGTAGATGGACTTCGAGCTAAGCGAAGAGCAGCGCATGGCTCGGGCCATGAGCGCCGACTTCGCTGAAAAGGAGCTGGAGCCTCTGGCCGCAGAGATGGACCAGAAGGGCTATTTCCCGGATGAGGTGCTGAACAGGATGGCCCAGCTGGGTCTCATGTGCATGATGGCGCCCCCCGAATACGGCGGCTCCGGTTTCGATACCCTCTCATATACCCTGGCCATAATGGAAATCGCCAGGGCCAGCCTCGCGGCATCAACCATAATGTCCGTCACCAACATGGTCTGCGACACCATTCAAGCTCACGGTACGGAAGAGCAGAAGCGGACTCACCTGCCGCCCATACAGAACGGCGACTACGTGGCCGCCTTCTCACTCACAGAGCCGCAAGCGGGCTCGGACGCCTCCAACCTGCTAACCACCGCTCGCAGGGAGGGAGACATCTATATCCTGAACGGCCGCAAACAGTTCACCACCAGCGGAAAGCGAGCGGGCATAGCCATCCTGATGGCGGTCACGGACAAGACCAGAGGCAGCCGTGGCATAAGCGCATTCATCCTTCCCATGGCCGCTCCGGGACTCACGGTGGGGAAGGTGGAAGACAAGATGGGACTTCGGGCTTCCGATACCGTCGAACTGATAATGGAGGACTGCATCATCCCTTCGGGCAACATCCTGCGAGGCGAAGGCGACGGCTTCATGGTGGCCATGGTGGCGCTCGATGGGGGAAGGATAGGCATAGCAGCGCAATCGGTGGGGCTTGCCAGGGCATGCCTGGAAGCGGCCGTCAACTATGCCAGGGAGCGCACCCAGTTCGGCAAACCCATCGCCGAGCTCCAGGCCATTCAGTGGATGCTGGCCGATACAGCCACCGAGATCGACGCCGCCATGATGCTCCTGTTCAGGGCAGCCCTGCTGCGCGATGCCGGCTCGCCCTTCAGCAAGGAGGCCTCCATGGCCAAGCTCTACGCCTCCGAGATGGTCAACAGAGCCGCCTACCGGGCGGTCCAGGTTCATGGAGGATACGGCTACGTCAAGGAATACCCGGTGGAGCGCTACTACCGGGATGCCAGAGTCACCACCATATACGAAGGCACCTCGGAAATTCAACGCATAGTCATAGCCAGGCAGATACTCGAAAATGTCTTTAAACAGTAATTGGTTGCGTAATTCATTGCGGTTGCAACGCAGAGTTCCCACCGGAGACCAGAGCGAAGCTCCTCGGCCGGTTGTCCATACATCGCCCAGGAAAACCTTTATCGCATCTCTGATCGCTTCCGGGTTGTTCATCTATATGTATCTGGGCAACTTCCAGTTGCTGGTGAATTCACGCTACTCGGCCGAAGTGGGCATCGCCAACCTCTGGATAAGCGATGAGGCTCGATACTACCTGCACATGGTGGGCATAAACGTGGTGATGCTGGCCATGATAATATTCCTCTGGGTATGGAGAAGAATGTCCGGGAAAAGGCTGGTCATCCTGGTGCTCTTCTTTAACCTGGCCGCCCTGACAGCCGGCTACACGACGCTCCACGGCACGTCCTTTACCGTCACCAACGAAAAAATGAAAGAAGCGGTTGAAGGATTAGCCCGGACTGCACACGATTTTCCCACCGCCAACCTGAAGCGCTACCCGCGCTCTCCTTACGAATTGCTGCCACGGGAGATACCGCAGTCCCCTTACTCCTACAAGGGAAAGGAGCGTCCACTTAATATCATAGTCGTCAACAGAGCATCAGGACCCGTGAAGGAATTCTCCGAAAGAGGGGACAGGGCGGGCGCCATATATTACGCCGTGGACGGTGAAGGAAAACATTTCTGGATCACTTACCTCGGATTCGATTTCGACATGAAGAAAAGCATCTTCGCCGTGGAGAAGGAAAGCGGGAAGATAATAGTCCTCACCGAGCAGCAACCGCCTTTGAAAAAGACCCGCTTAAAGAACGAATGAGGAGCTGGAGGGGATGGAGTATTTCCTTGTCACATCCATGCTCCATCTGCATGCGGCAGGATGCGCAGTCGCTCACGCCGATATTTATATCGGGTTCGTTTAACCGCTGGAACAGGCCCTCCCCTATGGCCATGGAAGTCGAATACCACTTCTTTTTAAGCCCGAAGGTTCCCGCCATTCCGCAGCAGCCGCGATTTATATCCAACACCTCGAGCCCGGGTATAAGCCTCAGCAGGCGCAGCACGGGTTTCCCCATGTTCAAGGCCCGAAGGTGGCAGGGGGTATGGTAGCCTGCGGTCAGTTTCAGTGGTTTGAAATCCGCTTTAAGCTTCCCCTGTTCGTACAAATCGAGCAGGAACTGCGATGCATCCTGCACGTTATCCGAGACCAAAGACGCCTCTTTCCCGGGCAGCATGCGTGTGTATTCTTCCCGCAGGCACAGCGTCGCGGTGGGTTCGAGAGAGATTATGCGGCAACCTTTCCTGACCGCCTCAGACAATTTGCCCAGGTTGAAACGAGCCAATTCCCTAGCGTCTTCGAGTCCGCCACTGTTTATTTGCGGCATACCGCAGCCCACCTGCTCCGGCACGAACAGCGTTACGTTTCCCTGGCCCAGCAGTTTAACGAAGGTTTCCCCCAGTTCCGGCGCGTAATAATTGATGTAAGAATCGACGAAGAGAGCGGCCTTGATCTCCCCTGAACCTATCTCTTCGCCGGCATGGCGGGAGAGGAAGGTATCCCTCCGAAAAGAGGGAAGTTTCCGGTTTGAAGAAATTCCTGCAACCAGTTTTCCCAACCCGCTCGCAACGACATTAGACAGGGGAGCGAAGCGGCTTCCTCTCTCGGCCGCCGAGTCCACGGAACCCAGCAGCCTTTCCTGCAACGAACGTCCCTTTACCGCATGATACTTCGCCCTGACCTCATCCCATAGCCTGGGAATATCCACCTGCGATGGGCAATCCACCGAGCAGCTCTTGCAGTTGAGGCATAGCTCCAGCATCTCTCCGGCCTGGGGAGAATGGAGGGCCTCCAAGGGCAGCTTCCCCGAGTTTATGTTTCTCAGAAAATTCGCTTTTGCCCTCGGTGTAGCCTTTTCAACGGGGTTGGCCTTGTACATGGGGCACATGTTGAGGGCGTTAAACGGGGCCCTGCACTCACCACAGCCGTGGCAGGCCTCCACCTCCAGCTGGAATTCTCCAGGCTGGAAATCGAATTCGGTTTCCATTTCGGACGTCTGGTAATCAGGACCATAGCGAAGGTTTAGTGCCATGCTCCCCTCGGGTACATCTATTATCTTTCCGGGGTTCATTATGCCAGAGGGATCGAGAGTGGATTTTACCTCTCGCATGAGCCGGTATGCCGGGCCGTACTGCCGGGGCAGATATTCCGAGCGCACCATGCCGTCCCCATGCTCACCGCTTACGGCGCCCCCCAGTGAGATGACCAGGGCGTGCACCTCTCTGGATATCGAGCGCATACGCCGGACATCCGAATCTTCCTTGAGGTTCAGCAGCGGTCTTGTGTGCAGGTTGCCCTGCCCGGCGTGCCCGAAGATGACAGCTTCTGCGCCGTTCCCATCCAGGATTTTATACAAGCCCACAATATATTCAGAGAGCCGCTGCGGAGGGACGGCCGCATCCTCGACAAAAGAGGCCACTCGTTTGGGTCCCCTGAGCCTGTTCAGCAGGGGAAGCATGGCCTTGCGCACCGAGAGCAGAGTCTCCTGCTCTTCCGCCTTCTCCGCATTGTCCATACCTGTGGCCAGCTTATGCTTGTTGCAGAGAAGCTCGCATAAGGCCTTCATATTTTCCGCAGGAGAAGCCGAATCCTGCCCGTCGAACTCAACCAGGAGCTCGGCCTCCGCATCCTCGGGGAGGAAATTGCTCAGGTCGGGTCGCGCTTCACGGCTCTTTTCTATACAGCGCTGGTCCATTATTTCGAGCATGCTGGGCGCCAGCTCCAGGGTTCGCAGTACGGCTTCACCGGCTTTTTCCAGGCTATCGAAATAAAATAAGGCCAGGGATTTAAACCGAGGCCGCTTTATCACCCTTAAAGTGGCCGAGGTGATGAAACCCAGCGTACCCTCGGAGCCTATGAACATCTTCGCCAGGTTAAACCTGCTGTTTTCCTCTATTCTGTCCAGGGGATAGCCGCTGCAGTTCTTGGGCAGAGCAGGATAGTTCGCCTTTATAATATCCCGGTTGCCCTGGATGATTCGCTTAAGTTCAAGGTAGCTCTCATCTTCCTTCACTCTGCCACCCTCGCTGGATTCCGGTTCTTCCGCTCTGAGCGTCCATAAGCTGCCATCGGACAGGATCACTTCGAGGGCCTGAACGTAATCTATCGTGTTGCCGTACTTGACCGAATGAGCTCCTGAGGAATTGTTCCCCAGCATGCCTCCAAGAGTGCAGTGGTCTGAGGTGGAAGGGTCGGGCGGGAAAAAATAATCGTATTGG
>CAYVLI010000128.1:5696-7080 GCA_964452105.1 uncultured Nitrospinota bacterium | reverse complement strand
CCATCATCAGGCTTATGCCCGTACTGGAAGAGGTGATAAGCGCGCGTTTCCCGGCGCAGGCTGCGCCGTAGATCATGTTTATGGCTGCGACTTCGCTCTCTGCCTGAACGAAGGTTCCCCCCACCTTTGGCATTTCGCGGGACATGAATTCCGGCACCTCGTTCTGCGGGGTAATTGGGTAGCCGAAATAATATCTGCAACCCGCCGTGATGGCCCCATAGCCGAGCGCTTCGTTACCGCTTACAAGTTCTTTTTCCATTGGTCGCTCCAGTCTTGAATCTATATACAGTCTTTGGAATTTGTCTCCCCTGGAAACATACTAAATATTAATTCCATACGGAAGGCCTGTCAAACCTAAATATTAAGCAAGGTTGGTCCCTACCCACCCTGTTGCTGAAGCAACCTCCAAAATCATCCACAGATGTAAACAGATTAATCGGTAATCCAGTATTGGACATTATGTATGCTGCATCCCTCACTTCTCGCCTGCTGCAAATGCCCTTCTATAGAATAGATGCAAAAATCCAAGGTTAAGATAGGATATCCTTTAATAATCATGTGCTTACAGAGCAAAAAATAGATGGAAAACGAGGCTGGAATCCAAGGTCTGTTTTCGGGGATCGGCAATCCTCCTCTTACAGGTACAGGGCGTATTTTCAGGAACTTCCGTTAAACTGAACACGACTTACCCCGATTTTCATCTTGATATTGGCATATCTGGTTTATGTTCAAGGACTTTGGAGTTGATAGAAGTGGAATGATGGTTTTTCAGACTTGCCGGTAAGAAGTTTCACTCATCACGCAGCATGCGTGGTGCGAACCCCCGGATTCATCGGGGGGGAATAATTCCCCGTCCTGGCTCCTTCGGAATTATTCGAGGGATTTCATTTTTGAGATTGGTCCTGCTAAGCTGAAATCTTGCACCTTAAAAGGATTTATGCGAATATGGCAAAGGTTTCTATTTATTGGAAGTGCATCTTTTATCGAAGAGAGCCGAGGATTACGATGGGTAAAGAAAGAGGAGATAAAGGGAGGGTGAGGTCGGCGATTCTGTTGATACACTGCCCGGACAGGAAAGGTCTGGTCGCTTCCGTGACGGAATTCATCTATAAGAACCGGGGGAACATCCTCTACCTGGAGCAGCACGTGGATGCCGAGAAGCATGTCTTTTTCATGCGCGCCGAGTGGGACCTGGAGGATTTCGCCATACCGGCGGATAAAATCGGGGAATACTTCCAGACGCTCATCGCAAGGAGGTTCGAGATGGAGTTCGGGCTCTATTTTTCTAATGAGAGGCCCCGGATGGCAATCTTCGTCTCCAAGCTCCCTCACTGCCTCTACGACCTGCTGTCGCGCAGTCAGTATGAGAACTGGAACGTTGAGG
>CAYVLI010000128.1:2968-5596 GCA_964452105.1 uncultured Nitrospinota bacterium | reverse complement strand
CGCACTACGTGACCACAGAGCTCGATGCGGGCCCTATCATAGAACAGGACGTCGCCAGGGTAAGCCACAGGGATTCTGTGAAGGACCTCATCAGGAAGGGGCAGGATCTCGAGAAGGTAGTCCTCGCCCGGGCCGTACGGCTCCATATGAAACGAAAGGTACTGGTGTACGGCAATCGGACTATTGTCTTCACGTAATGGCGCAATTGGGAAGAGACTTTAGATGACGGATGCCGGGGATGTGGCAAGCAACGTCCTTGCGCAGCAAATGCTATGCCGGAATCAAAACTGCATAGAAGCATAGCTTCATGGATTATCGAGGAACTGGAGACTCGTTTCGATTACGGGTGGGATTGGAGGGGTCTATTCGAAGGCTTCAGGCTGCCCGACATAGATCGTAAATCTTACTACCGCCGACACCACTTCAAGGGGCGTTCCGACGCCGTCATAGCCAAACAGAAACGGATAATATTGCGACACATTAAGGAATCGAGGCGAGCTTTCCTTCTTAAAAATCTCCGGGATTCCCTGATAAATTTGGGCATAGCGTTGCATTACATTCAGGATATATTGATACCGCACGACATAGAGAGAAACACTTCAGACCTTGCTGTCCCGCCCGCTGAGATACTTTTAGATTCGGTAAGCCTGCTACAAAATTTTGACGAGGTGGCGCTGTTCTTAAACCGGAGGGTAAACAGAGATTTCTTGCGCCACATGGGATTATTCGGCCCTATCCCTTACCTGGAGCTTTACGCAGCGTGCTATGTATCGATTACTATTGCAAAGTCGATCCTGTCACCCAATCCAAGAGTAGATGAACTGCGGCTGAGAACGATCAGATGCAGCAACGGATTGAACGAAGAGGCCATGAAACTGGAATTGGTGGAAGAATTGGATAGGTACGACAAGCATGCGAAAAAGAGATATGCTAAAGTTCAGCGCCTGAACAAGGAAATAGCAAGGTTTGTGAAAGACAATAACACCGCAGACCAATGGTACATGATTCCTGACAATGTAGTAGAGGAAATCAGGATGGAGATCGAAAGCAAGCTGCCGGAAGACGAAATCAAGCGGATAGAGATGCTGCCTGGCAGGGTGAAAAAACATGAACGGTTAAGGAGGAGGTAAATATGGGCTGTCCTAATTTTGGTGACAGGTATGGCGGCTTGGGCGACGTTTGCCGTGTATCAATTTTTTTATGTTAAGTGAGCACTGAAAAACTCATCTTTAACAGGTGCGGCATCTTGTCGTACGGCTCCCAATGCGTGGCCGAAAGTGCTCAGCTAAGAGTACCGAATTTGGCTGCGGCTTCCATGAAGTTCCAAACGTTCTCCCAGGGCGTCGTGGGAGGTACTTCGCAGCCGGAACAGAGTATATAGGGGCTCTTGCCTGCGGCTGCAGTAATGCACTCTCGAACCCCCGCCTCCATCTCTTCCTTCGTCCCCCGCTCGAATATCATGGGGTCCACATTTCCCACCACTACGGTCTTGCCCTGTGACACATCCACCATCTTTGCAATGGAGGACAACTTATCGAAGCTAACGCCTCCCATCCCGGTCTCCGCAATATCCGCCATTACCGGATCGATATAGCCGCAGACGTGTATGGTCAGATGCTGTCCCAGATTCTTGAAGTAATCCACCAATTCGGCGTGGCGGGGTTTGATGAACTCGCCGTATATCTCCGGAGATATGAGGCTGATGGAGGCCGCAGGCTCCGAGACCATGAGTCCCGCTCCCGTCCCCACCACGGCGCTTCCGTAGATTTTGGTGACTTCGACGGTGAAGCGAAGGAGGTCATGCACGAAGTCTGGGCGATCGAAGACGTCGTAGATGAGCGGTTCGGCTCCGCGCAGGTTTGCCGCTATGGTCCACGGCCCACGTGCAGTGCTCCAGACAGCGGCCTCCTTCACTTCTTGGACGACGCGCTGGCAGGCCTCCAGCACCATGGGCATGCGGCCGTCGCTTTGAGGGTCGGGCAACTTCAGAGAGGCGAGTTTTGAGGGTTCGTCAAGGGCGTACTTCTCCACCCAGGGTATGGCTTCTTCGGGGAAATGTAATGCGTTTCCCAGGGCCTCGGCTTCGAGGAGGGTATCGCAGATGACGGTTATGATATCCTGCCCCAGCAGACCGTAGGCGTTCAACTGGGAATCGGCCAGGACAGCGGCGTCGGTCACATACCGGCGTATGTCCATGCCTCTCAGCCTGGCGGTGATGGCTCCCAGAATGGGGAAAACGGGGACCCTCTCTCCCGTCCTGCCTTCGAAACAGGCCTGGACCAGTTCTCTGCCGGTCATGGCGCACATGGTAGAATCCTCCATGAATACGATGAAACTCAGTCGGTGATTCCACAAACACTGCGTTGTAATTGTATTAGACGAGCTTCTTCGCCCCTCTTAAAGCGGAACTCATAATGACAGAATATGAGGTTTCCTGTTTCATGCTGAGCGAAGCGTCTCGCCTGCGATAGAATTCCTTTGGTCAAGAATTGAACAGAAACACGCTCCGAAGCAGAGTTGCATCAGCGGTTTATAACCCTGAGGGAAAAGGCAGTCGGGAAACCATCAGGCGAGGTCGTCGAAGAGGACCAGGTGTTTGAATTCACTGAATCGAGAGCGAATCTCTTC
>CAYVLI010000128.1:0-2868 GCA_964452105.1 uncultured Nitrospinota bacterium | reverse complement strand
GGTCGTCGAAGAGGACCAGGTGTTTGAATTCACTGAATCGAGAGCGAATCTCTTCGTATTCAACAGCTCCAAGACGGTTAAGGCTGAAATCCTCCACGTTGAAGGAAGCCATTACGCTCCCCATTACCATGGCCTGCTTGAGCACTGAGGGTGAGAAGTTATCACAGCTCGCGATGTACCCCATGAGGCCGCCTGCAAAGGTATCGCCTGCGCCGGTGGGATCATAGACGAATTCCAGGGGATAGCCGGGAGCATAGAATATCTCATCACCGGTGACCATCATCGCACCGTACTCGCCCCGCTTGATGATGATGGTATCCGGCCCCCATGACTGTATGCGGCGCGCGGCCACAATTACATTCGGTTCCTGAACCAGTTCTCTTGCTTCGGTCTCGTTTATGACGACCATGTTAACGTGAGAGAGGGTCTTTAAGAGGGCGTCGCGTTTCCCGTGTATCCAGAAGTTCATGGTGTCGCATGCCACCAGCCTGGGACTGTTGACCTGGTTCAGCACCTGGAGCTGAAGCTCGGGGTCTATGTTGGCCAGGAAGACGTAAGGGCAGTGGCGATATTTTTCGGGAAGTTGGGGGTTGAAGTCGGCGAAGACGTTTAGCTTTGTGTCGATGGTTTTGGCCTCATTGAGGTCGTAGCCGTATTCACCCTTCCAGCGAAAAGTCTCCCCTTTCACTCGCTCCAGCCCTTCCAGGTCTATCCCTCTCTCATTGAGGAAGTCCACCTGTGATTGGGGAAAATCTGCGCCTATCGTTCCCACCATGCAAACTCCAGCAAAGTAGCTGGCGGAGACGGAGAAATATGTGGCCGATCCTCCGACGGCTTCTTCGACTTCCCCGAAGGGTGTCTTTACTGTATCCAGCGCTACGGAACCCACGACAAGCAGTTGCAAATTACTATTCCCTCTTAGTGTTTATTTGTGCGAACTCGGGCAGGGGCAGGTTTTAAACCCTCTCCTGCGTTACAGGTCTTCTTCCTGGAAGTAGAGCATGGTGCTCTTTTTCAGCTCCCTGGAGCTGAACAGCACCCTGTACTCTTTTATTCCGGTGGCCTCGGAAATGGCTCTGGCGGCGGTGTGGCATTCTTCCTCGGTTCTGCCGTGAATCATGGTGAACAGGTTGTAATCCCATCCCGGAAATGTAGGGCGCTGGTAGCAATGCGAGACCTGGTCGAAGGAGGCCATAATCTCCCCCACTTCACGAGCCCTTTCCGGAGGCGCCTTCCAGACTCCCATGCCGTTGGCCTTGAAACCGCTCTCCCTGTGTCTGAGGGCGGCGCCGAACCTTCGGATGTAGCCCTTTTCCTGGTAGCTCCGGACTTTTCCCATCAGCCGGTCTTCGGGTATGCCCAGCTTCTCGGCGATCTCCTTGAAGGGTTCCTCGGTCAGGGGAATATCGCCCTGTATTGCGGCTATTATCTTACTATCTTCCTCGGTCAACTCGGATCGCATTGAGAGCCATTCCTTCCAGGTTACTAACATTAATATATTATGAAGGGGCGTGGCCCTGTAAATCGTAGTCATCAATTATAATCAGGGCACATTCCATGCTCAAAAAATATTATTTCAGACCAAGACTATCAGTCTATCTTGAATTTTACTTTCAGTTTGAAGAAGTGTTCGGCGGGTAAGTTGAGTATTTCCTCTATGCCGACCTTCTCCTTTATCTTATCGATAATCTTTTGTATGCGATCGCCGCTCCTGGCTATCAAGGTAAACCAGATGTTGTACTGGTGGTCGCGCAGGTAGTTATGGGTGACTTCGGGAAAGGAATTGATGACTTCTGCTATTTCATCTATCTTATCCGACGGCGCTTTCAGGGTGCACAGGGTACTAACGTAGCCTATGGCTCTGGGGTCGAAGATGGGGCCCAGGTGGCGTATATACCCCTTTTCCTTGAGCTTTTTTACCCGCTCCAGCACCTCTTTTTCGCTCAGATCAAGCTCATCCCCCAGTACGGCGAAGGGGCGGCTTTCTACGGGGAAATCGCTCTGTACGCGGTTCAGTATTTTTTTATCAGTATCGTCCATTTGTAAATTACTCAGAGAAACCCTTTTTGAAAAAAGGTTTCCTCTGACTCCTCCCAAAAACTTTTAAAAATGTACTGGATAATGTACATTATGCATTTTGTTTTTTGGGCCTGGCTTTGGGCTGGTAAATGCAGAAGGGTTCTTCTTCGAGATAATCGCCCAGGACTTCGTAGGCTCTGGCCCTGCAACCGCCGCAGAAGGTGCGGTATTCGCAGTAGCCGCATCGCCCCTTGTAGCCATCCAGGTTGCGCATCTGCTTGAACACTTCCGAGTTGAACCAGATTTCCTTGAAACTCTTTTCGCGGATGTCGCCACACTTGATCTCGAGGTAGCCGCAAATCTGGACTTCGCCCACGTGGGATATAAAGGCAAAGCTCTGCCCCCCCATGCAGCCCTTTGTGGCTGCTTCGAGGCCATGGGTCTCGAAACTGAGCTTTATACCTTCTTCTTTGGCCTTCTCCCTCAGCACCCTGTAGTAATGGGGTCCGCAGGTGACCTTGATGTGCAGGGGCACTTTCTTCCTCTGGTCGTAGAGCCAATGGAGCAGGTCTTCGTACTGCTGCGGGCTTATCTCCTGGTCTATGATGTTCTTGCCTCTCCCCACCGGCACCAGCAGAAAGGGGTCGAAGGCCACAGCGCCCAGGTCGTAAGCCAGCTTGTGTATATCCTCCAGCAGGTGGATGTTGTGCTTTGTTACCGTGGTATTTATCTGAAACTCCAGCCCCGCCTCATTCAGGTACTTTATCCCCTGGATGGAGCCATCGAAGGCACCCGGCACCTGGCGAAAATTGTCATGGGTCTCGGAGTTGGGGCCGTCCAGGCTGATGC
>CAYVLI010000127.1:0-7084 GCA_964452105.1 uncultured Nitrospinota bacterium | reverse complement strand
AACCTGGCCGCCCTGCTGGCGGCTGAGGCTAACATAAAATTGCTGAAATCCAGCTTTACCGCGCCAGCCGTAATTGTTATAAGCTTGTAGGGTAATATGGTGAAACCTGCTGTGGCTACCACCCATATATCGTAACGGTGATAACAAACTTCCAGTATCTTGAATTTTTCAGCCAGTCCGTAGAAGTTGATTATAGGCAGGCCTATCGGTTCCATAAGTTCCAGGCCGAGGAAATAACCGAAGGCCCCTCCAAGGATGCTGCCTACGGTGCAGATAAGGGCATACTTCAGAGACTTGCTCGGGATGGATATGGCCAGAGCGATCAGGAGAACGTCTGGAGGTATCGGAAAGAAAGACGATTCGCTGAAGGCGAGCAAGAGGAGCGCCAACAAACCGTAAGGAGTTTCGGCCCAGTGCAGAACCCAGTCGTACAACCTTTTGAGCACATCACCTTCCTTTAACTTAGCGGGAGAAATTTTTTGTTATGCGTTAAATCCGGTTCTCAGGGGATGGAGTCCTTCAGTTCAGGAAAGCTTTGGAGATAACCGTAAACTATTTCTTGAATGTCTTTCAGCCCTTTTTCGCTTGTCGATTCGAATCTGAGAACGAGAACGGGCTGGGTGTTGGAGGCGCGGATGAGGCCCCAGCCGCCTTCGAAGATGATGCGCACCCCATCGATATCTATAGTCTTGAATTTCTTCTTGAAATACGCTGATATCTTTTTGACCAGGTCGAATTTTATCTCATCCGGGCAATCGATCCTTATTTCGGGGGTCGAGAAAGTTTCAGGTACATCAGCCAGCATTTCTGAGATGTTAGTATCGGATTCCGAGAGCATGCGCAGCACTCGGCATGCCGAATAGACTGCGTCGTCGTACCCGAAGTAATCATCAGCTATGAAGACATGGCCGCTCATTTCACCGGCCAGCAAGGCTTTCTCTTCACGCATCCTGGCCTTCACCAGTGAATGTCCGCTTTTCCACATTATGGGAACGCCGCCATGCTTTTTTATGTCTTCCTCGAGGGTCTGAGAACATTTCACATCGAAGATTACTTTCGCCCCCGGCTTTTTCTTCAGGAGGTCCCTGCTCAGGAGCAGCAGCAGCTTGTCACCCCAGATTATCTTCCCTTGGTGGTCCAGCACGCCTATTCTGTCCGCATCGCCGTCGAAGGCTATTCCGACTTCGACGGCATTCTCGCAGACGGCATTTATAAGGTCCACTAAATATTCAGGGACGGTGGGGTCGGGATGGTGATTGGGAAAATTCCCGTCCGGCTCGCTGTAAAGTTCGACCACCTGGCATCCCAGTTTTCTAAAAAGCTGAGGGGCCACTATACCGGCCATGCCGTTTCCGCAGTCTACGGCCACTTTCACGGGCCTGCTGAGCTTCAGGTGGTCGGTTATATATTTCATATAAGGAGCCACTAATTCCTCGTTCTCAGAGGTCCCTTGCCCCTTCTCGTAATTCTGTTCTTCTATGATTTCCCTGACTCTTTGTATGTCTTCGCCGTACAGGGAATCGATTCCCTTGCACAGCTTGAAACCGTTGTAATCGGGGGGGTTGTGGCTGCCAGTGATCATAACTCCACCCTCTACTCCGGCAGTGTGAAGCGAGAAATAGAGGAGAGGGGTGGTCACCATACCCACGTCCAGAACGTCGCATCCTGTAGAAATCAGGCCGTCTTTAAGCGCGTCCCAGAGCCAGGGGGAGCTTTTCCTGCAGTCCCTTCCCAGTGCAATACGTTTGAGACCCGACCTTCGCATATATGTGCCGAAGCCGAGACCTATCTGCCTGGCAGTCTCTCTGGTAAGGTCTTTATCCACCACCCCGCGGATGTCGTATTCCCTGAAAATCTGGGGATTGATGTTCATAACGGTTCTTTTTTCTGAGGCTATACACGGTAATGAAAAGTTATGGTCGTAAAATAAGTATTCACCTGTTAGATTTAATTGTATCATGCATGGGAGGGCTGGTCAATTATTAGATGGAGGGAAAAGTTGCCTTTGTTGTTGAATAAAGGGGAATGTAATGCTATGATTTTAAACTAAAACTTCTTTACGATGGGGAGTCTGGTGAAGGTCCTTATCTGTTGGTTCCATTATGCAAAAAAAATTAAATATTTGGCACAAGATACTGATCCTGCTGGCCCATTTATTCGTTCGGCTCCTTTTTTTCCGTGTTATCAACCCCTGTAAAGTGGTGGGTAAGGAAAACGTTCCCAGAGGCGGAGGGGCGCTCCTGGTGAGCAATCATCTTTCCGTCTTCGATCCCCTTTTGATCCCCAGTGCCTGTCTCCGCATCAGGCCTGTAGAGCTGGCATACGCTCCTGCCAAAGCGGAGCTCTTCGATATCCCTTTTCTGGGGGGATTGATGAAGGCTTTCGGCGCTTTCCCGGTCAAGAGGGGGAGCGGGGATGTAAGAGCAATGAGGCGCATCATCAGGCTTATGAAGGAGGAAAAGGTAGTGATATTCCCTGAGGGGACCAGGAGCGAAGACGGCTCCATGGGCAGGGGGAACAGGGCATTGGGGAGGTTGATATACGAAGCCAGGCCTGTCGTCATCCCGGTGACGGTGAGCGGTACAGAAAAGTTGTTGCCCAAAGGGAAAAAGATGTTCCGTCCTTTTACGAGGCTCGAAGTCTGTTTCGGAGAATCGATGAAGCTGGACAAGTATTATGTTATGGAGAATACCAGGAAAGCATCCGAGAGAATAATAGAAGAAATCATGTCAAGGATAGCGCATATGCGGGAAAAGAACTGCAGGGTTTGAAGATTATTTGACAAAAGGCGCTGTTTAAATTAACAGATTTCGGCGATATATTATTAGATTATGAGGTATGTACCGGGACAGAATTCCAGTTCTGAGTCGGGGTGATTTTAAAATGTTTTCTTTGGGCAGTACGCTGAGCGAAATGCTGAAGGGGCTCGGGTTATACAAAAAGTATCAGCAGCACCAGGTGTGGGAGGTATGGGACAGAGCTGTCGGCCCGCGAATATCCGCAGTTGCGCAACCGGAAAGGATTAATTTCGATACGCTTTTCGTATCTGTTTCCGATTCCATGTGGCTTCACCAGCTCAACTCTCTGCAACAGGAATTTCTTGATAAGCTTAACGGTGCGCTTGGCAGTAAAGCCATAGGAAGAATATATTTCAGGTTAGGAAATCCAAGGCATGGCAGGTCTTTTAAGCAGGAAGGGTTTCCAAATGTCAGTAGCTTTCCAGAGCCTGAACCGGAGGAATTAGAGGCCATTAACGAGACCCTCAAGGATTTGAAAGATGAGGAGAGCCGGGACGTCCTTAAAAGTATTATGATAAAATCGGCTGCTCTGGCAAAAAAGATGGGGACATCCGAATCGGGAAGGAAATCATGAGACGTTTTCTATTTGTGACGGCTATAGCCTGGGTGTTTGTTGTTTTCGGCCCCTTGAATTATCATCCGGGGAGTAATTTGGGCTGGAGTTCCGTTTTAGCCACCAAGGACAAGACTCACCAGGTATCTGAAGAAGGCACAGGAAAATTTGCGTCGAAGGTTAAATCCTCGCCCAGCGGCGCTTCTTACTACAGCTACATTCTTGCCAGCATATACGAATTAAAGAACGATTTCTATGGCGCCGTGAGCGAATACCAGAAGGCCATCAGGCTGGACACGGACTCTTCTTTCCTGCACATATCTCTTGCGACCCTGTATACCAGATTGGGCAGGATAAGCGAAGCCGTCGATGAAGCGGAGGAAGCGGTGAGGCTGGAAGGAGATAATATCGAAGCCAGGATACTTCTGGGCAATCTGTATGCCAGTCTCAACAAGACGGAGGATGCTATAGCTCAGTATTCCAGGGCAAAGGAGATAGATCCCGGGAACGAACAGGTTTATCTTTCTCTGGGAGGATTGTATGCGGATGATGGGAAGTTGGATAAAGCTGTAGAAGTTTTCGAGAATCTGCTTAAAGTATCACCTAATTCGATCATGGGCCTCTATACGCTGGGGAGACTCCATGCCCACCTGCGCGATTATAGTCGGGCCGAAAAATATATAAAAAAAGCCATCGAGCAGAATCCCACTTTCTATAAAGCCTTGACCACGCTGGGTATGGTTTACGAACGGCAGGGCAAGCTCGAGGATGCGCTGAAAATCTATAAAAAGATGTTGGAAAGCAACCCCCGTAACAGAGCGATTCAGGAACTCATCGGCAGAATATACCTGAAGCAGGAGGATATGGAAAAAGCTCTGAAGCAGTTCAAGGAGCTGAGTGAGGAGGAACCTGAAAACTTTAATTTTCAGGCCAGGGTAGGCCAGATTTATTTCGAACAGGGGGAATACGCTAAAGCTCTCGAAAAGTTTCAGTTAGTGCTCTCAGCCAATCCCTCGAACGTGCGGATTATGCTGTACGTCGCCATCATACATGAAGAGATGCAGAATTATAATGAGGCGGCCGAAGAACTGGAAAAGGCGCTGAAGATTGAGCCGGACAGCGTAGAGGCAAGAATACACCTCAGCAGAGTCGAGCTCGAACGGAAAAACGATAAAAGGGCCATAAGCCTGTTGGAAGAAGCGGTGGGATTGGAACCTGAGAACCCTAGGGTGTCGTTTATTCTGGGTATGACCAATTATAGGATGGGTAGATACGCTCAGGCGGAAACAGCAATAGAAAGAGCCGTAGAACTCGACGACGCCAACGAAGAATATCATTTCAATCTGGGAGTGGTTTACGATAAACTGGGTAAATTGGAAGCCACGGTACGGGAAATGCGAAGAGTGATCACCATAAACCCGAAGTACTCGAGCGCTTACAATTTCATAGGCTATCTTTATGCGGATAGGGGCGAGAATTTAGATGAATCGGTGGAGTTGATCAAGAAAGCCCTGGAGCTGGAGCCTGAGAACGGCTACTTCGTGGATAGTCTCGGCTGGGCATATTTCAAGAAGGGCATGCTTTCTGAGGCCATGGAAGAAATGGAGAAAGCCGTTTCGTTGATTCCTGATGATACTACAGTCCTGGACCATATGGGAGATGTCTATTTTAAACTTAAGATGAACCAAAAGGCATTGGAACAGTGGGAGAAAGTTCTGAAGTTAAAGCCGAACGATAAGAATGCCAGCCAGAAGATAGAGAAACTTAAAAACTTTATGGAAAAGGAGACCTCTAAGAGATGAAGGGGTTATTTACGCTCCTCTGTTCAATGCTGCTGATCGTTTCACTCGGTTGCTCGAGTTTGCCTCAGAAACCTCCTCGCGCTCAAATGCCGGTCCAGGAAAGGAACATAGAATCGGTGAAAAAAGAGTTACAGGAGAGGAGCGAATATTTTAATGATCTCACCGCCTCTTCCCGCTTGACTATTAAATCCGATGAACGCAAAGCGGGCCTTCGCCAGATACTCCTGCTTCAGAAAGGCCCTTATATTCGTATGGAAACACTGGGGTTTTTCGGACAGACATCCGCCTACTTCGCTTCGAACGCCGATGGTATAAAGATATACTATCCCGAGGAGGGAAAATATTTCACAGGGAAGCTCTCTTCACATAATCTGTTGAACTTTCTGGGCATCGATATGGGAGTGGCCGACCTGGTGATGCTGCTCACCGGGAATCTGCCTGAAGAAGGAAAATACGGCAGAGAGGCGCTTAGTTTCCTGCCGAAAGAGGGGATGTATCTGTTGTCACAAACGAACGGCGACGGCCCTTATTCGGAAAGACTGGTCTGGCTCGAGCCTGAAAGCCTGCATCCGGTAACCATAAAGTACTACGGTTCCGATACTGTGCCTGTGGTTGAATTCAGATACGACGAGTATCGTGATGTCAACGGCTTTGCCTTGCCTACCAGGATAGTAATAACCCGTCCCGCGCAGGGCGTTGAAATAACGCTGCAGCATATCTCCGTGGAAGTCAATAAAGGCATATCAAAGACGGCCTTCCTCCTGCCGATCCCTAAAGGTGTGGAAGTGATAAACCTGGATAATCAAGAGCGCCGCTGATGATGTGCCGGGAAGTCCGGCGCCGTTTCGACCGGCATACAAACGTTCATTTAGTTGATTTGAGTTCAACTTTTTTAGTACATACCTTATGATAAAATGCTCTTTCTAAAATCCCCGGCCAAGATAAACCTTCATTTGAGAGTTTTGAGTAAACGCCCGGACGGCTATCACGAAATAGCCACGATCTTTCAGGCCATCGATCTTTGCGATGAGATGACCTTAGACGTGGCAAAGGATGGAATCCGGATGCAGTCACACGGATTTCCCATCCCTGAAGGCGAGACTAACCTGGCATACCGTGCCGCTGCGCTGATGATGGAGCATTATAACCCCGGGATAGGGGTACGGATAACCATAGATAAACGCATACCAGTGGCGGCAGGGCTCGGCGGAGGCAGCAGTGATGCGGCCACTACACTCTTTGCTTTAAACAAGTTATGGGGCCTGAACCTGGGTCTTGAGAAGCTTCGGGAGCACGCCGCCGCACTCGGTTCGGATGTCCCTTTCTTTCTCAGCGGTCCAGCGGCGGCGGGCAGGGGCAGGGGTGAAATATTAAGTTCTCTGCCTCCGGTGAAGGGCGTATGTCTGGTCCTGGTAGTCCCGAATTTCGAGATAACGGCGGCATTTGCTTATTCTGTTTTAAATTTAGGATTGACAAAAAAGGCTGATGATATTAGCATTATCCAATCCTCTATTAGAAAGGGGAAAATTAATCATTGGGGCCCCCTCCTGAGCAATGATTTGGAGTTGGCAATCTTCGAGCGATACCCGATAATAGAACAAATAAAAACTGAGTTATTGGAAAAGGGGAAGGCTCGTGCGGCTCTCATGTCTGGAAGCGGGCCTGCGGTTTATGGTCTCTTCGATGAAGAGAGTTCGGCAAGGGAGGCGGTGGAGGCGGTAAAAGGTTCGGACAGGACCGTTATTTTCACTAAAACTCTGGATAAGGTTAAAATATGTAACAATTTCCATGGTGTTTCATAAGCCCAAAAGAGCAAGGTCAACGTTTCTTTTTTTCGATCTATTCAAAAAGCAGCTATTTGAAGGTCGGCCTGGAAATGGTGGTAACTAACGTTCAGGTATTCTCCGTTGATGAAGAGCGGCTTAAAGCTT
>CAYVLI010000126.1:0-7118 GCA_964452105.1 uncultured Nitrospinota bacterium | reverse complement strand
CTCGGCTTTCTCCCGGAGCCCTTCATAGCGGCTGGAGTCGTACGGGTCGGGCCAGGGGTGCTTTTCAAGAGCGTCAAGGGTCGGCTCTGCGATGGGATTATGGGATACCGTGGCATAGAGGGTGGTCGGAGGCTTGAACCAGGGGACCCCCCAGTCGTCAACTACGGTAAATTCATCCAGCTTTACCCTTTCCCAGGACCGCGGAGGACGGAGCCGTAAGTAGCGGGTATCCGCTTCGAGGCGCACGAGTATCTCTTCCTCCGGCATTACGTGCCCGTCGGCGAAATGACGTACCTTCTCCTCCACGGCCACGCCCAGTAGTTTCTTGAAGCGCTGGTAATACTGCGCCGTCCTCAAGGTGGTAACCATGCTCCCCATATCTATTGGTATCCTATCCGGCTCCTGGTGGTTCAGGGCCATGGTAAACCGTTCCCGGCTGCTCATCTCAGTCATTAACTTGCTCCAGGTTTATCGTATCGTTTCTGGAAAAAAGCCGCCTGTAGAGCTTTATATTTCAAACGTCAGGGCGGGTCAAGCTTCATTGTAGCCGCCCGGAAAATTCGCGCTGCGGTAAGTTCCTTTTCGGATGCCTTGTCGACCTGGGATCCAGGTAGTCTCTCAGACCATCTCCCAGGAAGTTGAAGCCGAGCACCACTGCCATAATGGCCGCACCCGGGAAAGCGGTGAGGTGAGGGGCCTGGAGCAGCAACTCACGCCCTTCGTTGAGCATGGAACCCCAGCTCGACTGCGGAGGCTGAATGCCGAGGCCCAGAAAGCTCAAGCCGGCTTCAGCCAGGATGGCTCCGGCCATGCCGAAGGTCGCTTCCACTATGACCGGCGTCAGCACGTTCGGAAGCATATGCTTCAACATCAATCTCAGGGGGCCTGCGCCGAGGGATCTACCGGCGGCTATGTATTCCTGCTCCTTGACAGATAGAATCTGCCCTCGGACCAGGCGGGCATAGCCCACCCATCCCATGACGCACAGCGCGAAAATTAAGTTTCTGAGGCCCGGTTGCAGTATGGCCATTATTGCTATGGCCAGTAGAATGCCCGGAAAGGCCAGAAAGATGTCGGTTACTCGCATTATGAGCTCATCCGCCAACCCTCCACAGTAACCCGCAAGCATGCCCAGCAGTATTCCCAATGCGCAGGAAACCCCAACCACTACCACGCCCACCAGTATGGACACCTGGGATCCGAAGATCACCCGGCTGAAAATATCCCGGCCCAGGCGGTCCTGTCCGAAAGGGTGCTCGATAGAAGGCGGCGCAAGCGCTTCTTCGAGGCTCTGTTTTGCAGGATCGTAGGGAGCTATGAGTGGCGCGAATATTGCGGTAAACATCAGCAGCGCCAGAATAACGATTCCCGCCAGAGCCAGCTTGTGCCTCATTACCGGATGCGAAGCGACCTTCACGTAGAATGATCGCCTGGCATCTTTTCCAGGGGCCTTCGTGTCCGCAAGAGATTGTTTCATTTCTCAAATCCACTCATCGAGCAACCGAGCGAGTTCGCCTGTTGCTCTTCACTGAAACCGTATCCTCGGATCTATTGCCGCGTAGAGCATATCCACGGCCAGGTTCACCAGCACGTAACCCATGGCTATGACCAGGACGGCCCCCTGAACGACCGGGTAGTCCCTCATCCAGATTGCTTCCACCGTGAGACGCCCGATACCGGGCCAGGAGAATATGGTCTCGGTTATGATCGAGCCGGAGAGCAGCACACCCACCTGAAGGCCCAGGATGGTCAAGATGGGGTTTAAAGAATTGCGCAGAGCGTGTTTCCATACCACGGTCCGCTCCTTGAGTCCCTTAGCCCGCGCCGTGCGCACGTACTCTTCTCCCAGGGTTTCAAGGAGGCTGGACCTGGTCATTCGCGTCAGTATCGCCGCCAGCGCCGTGCCCAGGGTGATGGCGGGCAGAACCAGATGTTCGAGCCCGCCCCTGCCTGACACGGGCAGCCAGCCGAGTTGCAGTGAAAAAATGATTATCAGGATGGGCCCCAGCCAGAAATTGGGCATGGAAACCCCCAGTAGGGCCATAAACATGGAGCCATGGTCCCAGGCCGAGTACTGCTTGGTTGCTGATACCACTCCGGCCGGCAGGGCTATAATCAGAGCCAGTATCAGGGCGGCGGCACCCAGCTCCAGAGTGGCAGGCAGCCTGTCGATGATGAGCTTTTTTACGGGTTCTCCATTGTGTAGAGACTTGCCCAGGTCTCCTCTGAGCAGGCCTCCCAGGAAGAGTAAGTATTGCTTTGAAATGGGCTGGTCCAGGCCCAACCGGTGAGTCAGTGCGGCTCTTTCGGCTTGCCTGGCCGTCTCCCCCAGCATGAGATCGACGGGATCGCCGGGTATGAGGTGTATGATGAAGAAGACGAAGGTCACCACTCCCAGCGTCACGGGGATAAGTAAAATCAATCTTCTTACCAGGTAGTTTTTCATCCGCTCAGGAGTTCCTCAATAAAACATGGGGGACTCCCCTGTAAAAGAGTCCCCCATAAGGTCTTTCATGTCCGGTCGGCTCTAAGACCTGCCCTTGATCTCCTTGAGGTTGACACAATTTGCCAGGTCTTCTCCTTTCTGCAGCCGTTGCAGGTTCTCGGAGAGCTTGGTTGCGATACCTTCGTAGCCGGTATCGGTTGCGGCTCCGATGTGGGGGGTGGCGGTGATGTTCATTTCGAATATGGGGTCGCTGGGGTCCACCGGTTCTTCCCAGAAAACATCTGTTCCCACTCCGGCCACTTTATTGTTCTTGAGGGCGTATTCCAGGGTCTCCCGTTCGAGGAAACCGCCCCGGGCCACGTTGATGAAATAGGCCGAGGGCTTCATTCTGTCGAACAGTTCTTTGGTAATAAGGCCTTTCTGGTCGGGGGTGTAGCCTGCGGTCACCGCCACGATGTCGGAGTTTTCGAAGAGATAGCCGAGGTCCGACTTGTCCAGCCACTCAAAGCCGTACTCCTGCTTTAACTCTTCCGTGGCGAAAAGCTCGACGCCGATAAGCTTCACCTCGAAGGCCTTGAGCCTTTTAGCCAGCGTTTGCCCGATATTCCCCACGCCGATGATGCCTATGGTCTTCCCGTACAGGGTAGTCCCCCCGGGCTGGCCCAGTTTTTTGTCTTTCAGGAACTTCTGTGATTCATGGTACCTGCGCGTCTGCAGCATCATGTGCAGGATGGCCAGTTCGGCCACGGACTCCGCATTGCCGCTCCCCCGCGAAGGTATGTTGGCGACCATGATGCCCCGCTCGGTGGCTGCGGGAATGTCAACCCCCTCCAGTCCCACTCCTGCCTGGTGAATGAGTTTGAGCGCCTTGCCCGCATCCATTACTTCGGCCGTGATTCGGTTCATGGCAGGGATGATGACCGTGGCATCGGCAATGTTTTCAAGTATTGTATCAGGAGGACAGTGTACTATCCGGCAGTCGGGCAGCTTCGATTCCAGCCGCTCAGTCAAATCTCCCCATTTGCCTCCGGGGAATAGTATCTTCATAGTTTCAACCCCCTCTGCTCGATTAGACGGCAGACTATACGATGTTTCTTACTATTCTAAATGCCGCCTGGAAGACTCATGTAAAAAAGCAAACGCTATTCCCTGGTGCGCTTCAGGACGAGTGTCACTTCATTATAGCTGTCGATGCAGCCCAACTCGATGGTATCTTTATCCTCGTACCAGGGGTACTCTCCCCCGAATTGCAGGGTTGATATCCAGGGGAAGAGATCGTGATAAAAGAAGCCGCAAAGTCCATCGGAGCTGTAACAGCTCAGGTTAAACTTGTCGCCGACTTTATGCCCTGCTGAGCATTCCCCCTTGATGCTTTTAACGGTAGCCGTAATCTTGTAGCCTACTTCGCTGCTCATTTCAGCTCCCTCCTCCTTGAAAAAACAAATTTTCTAAAAACGCCTATAATGTTTCCTCCAGTTTAGTAAAAACGGCTTTTTTGATGATATCGTAGTTTGCAGGCAGCTCAACAGGCGCGTTCGCATATCTGGACTCTATACCTTCCAGTTTGTTCTGGCAGTATTCAGTCTTGAAGTCCGTGAACTTTAGCCCGTGAGCGGTTGAGATGACGATTACCCTGTGGTGTGATTTAATAATGCCTCTGTCAACCAGCTTGTAAAGCACAGCCAGGGCTACGCCGGTATGGGGGCAATTGAACATGCCATACCTGTCGGCGCGCGCTGCCGCATCGGCGAGTTCTTCCTCGGTGGCCTCTTCGACTATTCCATCGAATTTCTTCAGCGTGTCCATGGCTTTGTACACGTTGATGGGGTTGCCTATCTGTATGGCGCTGGCCGCGGTGGGCTTTGCTTTAATGGAATGGTATTCCTTGAACTCCTTGAGATAGCTGAGGTACACGGGGTTGGCGCGCTCCGCCTGTGCGCAGACCAGCCGGGGGAGCTTGTCTATTAAGCCCAGCTCTTTCATCATGAGGTATCCCTTGCCCAGGGCGGTCAGGTTGCCCATGTTTCCGCCGGGGATTATGACGAAGTCCGAGCTTTCCCATCCGAACTGCTGCGAAATTTCGATGCTGACCGTCTTCTGGCCCTCTATGCGTAATGAGTTCATGGAGTTTGCCAGGTATATATCGTTTTCTTTGCAGAAGCGCTGGACCAGCTCCATGCAGCCGTCGAAGTCGGTATCCAGGGAGAGTACCAGCGAGTTGTTGGCCAGCGGCTGGACCAGTTGGGCGGCGGAGACCTTGCCTCTGGGCAGGAATACAACTGACTGGATGCCTGCGGCTGCGCAGTAGGCGGCCAGCGCGGCGGACGTATCGCCCGTGGAGGCGCAAGCCACGGCGTTTATCTTCTTGCCGTCCGCGATCATCTGCTTGACTACGGACACCAACACTGTCATCCCCAGGTCTTTGAAGGAGCCGGTGTGGCTGTTTCCGCATTGTTTGACCCACAGGTCTTCCAGCCCCAGTTCCTTTCCGAACCTCTCCGTCCAGAAGAGATTGGTTCCTCCCTCGTACATTGAGACCACGTTTTCGTCCTCGACTCTGGGGCAGACCCATTCTTTCTTGCCCCAGATTGCGCTGCCATGAGGCCAGGAATGACGTTTATAGCGTTCGTCGAAGAGATTCTTCCACTCCTGGGCGCTTAAAGTCTTCAGGCGTTCCATGTCGTGGGTCACTTCCAGGAGAGAGCCGCATTTGCGGCAGTTGTAGATTATCTCGAAAAGGTCGTAAGTCTCTCTGCATTCTGGATTGACACAGCTAAACCATGCGTTGAATTTCATAGCTCTAACTTATAGTCTCGTATTAATATTGATAATTTTGTATCCGGGCAGGATGTCCGATGCCTGAAATCATCCTTTATAGCTGGCCGTTTCAGCCTGGGTCACACGGCTGATAACCGTAGGGTCTATCATTACATTTATGCAGGCCGGTACCCCTGATGCGAAAGCCCTTTCCAGAGCAGGTTTCACATCCTCCGGTCGCTCCACGTATTCACCATAGCCTCCCAGCGCCTCCACTACCTTTTCGTATCGTCGGGGACCCAGTTCCGTGGCCACCACGCGATCGTGTCCATAGCGCAGCTCCTGGCCGTGTTTTATCATCCCCCAGGCTTTGTCATTGCCCACAACGGCGACGAAGGGGAGGTTATGGCGCACTGCGGTGTCGAACTCGAAGCCGTTGAAGCCGAAGGAGCCGTCCCCCACCATCAGGAGCACCTGTTTGTCAGGATGAGCGAGTCTGGCTGCGATGGCATAGGGAATACCCACCCCGATACAACCCAACCGGCCCTGTATGGACGATATGAAATGGCCGGGGTAGTTGGATTTGAACAAGGGCGCCACCCAGAAGGGCAACTCACCGCCGTCCGTGGCCACCACGGCATCCTCGTCGAGAAATTCCGAGACCTCCCTGGCCAGCCGCATGGGGTGCATGGGGATTTTGTCCGAGTTGGTCTCTGCGGACGCCCTTTCCCTGCGCGCCGCTTCTTCCTTTTTTAATTCATCTGTCCAGGGAAGAGAGCGTTTCTGCCCCCAGCCGGCTTTGAGTTGCTGCAGGACGGCTTTGACATCTCCCACGATACCCACGTCCACGCTTCGGTTTTTGCCGATTTCTTCCCCTTCGATGTCCACCTGTATTATTGCCGGGTTGGAGCGGAAGCGACCGAAAAACAGGGTGACCGCAAAACGGGCGCCCAGCGCCAGCATGACGTCACACCCGTGTAGAGCAGGACCCGCGGCCCCCGCCCCCAGAGGACTGGCCCAGCCGAAGCAGAGCTCGTGGTCGTCCGGTATCGCTCCCCTGGCTGCGTTGTGCGTGAATACCGGAATGCCTGAAGCCTCGACGAATTCCTGAAGTTCCTTGCACGCCTGCGACCACCACACGCCGCTTCCTGCAACGATGACCGGCTTCTCCGCTTTTTCCAGCATGGATATTGCGCGGTCTATGGCTTCTGGATCGCCGGCGGGTCGATGGCGAGTCCTGAAATTGGAAGGAATATTCACATTTTCAGGGTCCAGCTCCTTGAAGGCCAGGTCGAAGGGGACTTCCAGATAGACCGGTCCCGGCCTTCCCGTGTTCATCTGACGGAAGGCTTCGCTGGTATATTCCGCTATCCTGTCCGCTTCCAGAACCCGGCCCTGCCACTTGGTAATGGGTTTGATGATGCCTATCTGGTCCAGGTCCTGTATGCCCGTCTTGTCGAACTCCGCAAGAGGGCTCCGACCGCAAATCATCACCATGGGGGTGCAGGCCATGTAGGCGCTGGCTATACCAGTGACAGCGTCGGTAAAACCTGGCCCGCAGGTGAAGCTGCAGACTCCGGGCTGCCCGGTGAGCAGCGACCAGCCTTCGGCCATGTGCGCCGCCGCCTGCTCGTGTCGAGTATCCACCAGGTTTATGCCTGCGTCGAGGCAGGCGTCGTAGAGAGGTGTAATGGATCGTCCGCTGAGGGTGAAAATATGCTTTACCCCTTCCTGCTTCAATATTTCGACCATCTGGTGGCCGCCGTGCATCTTTTCCAATATTTACGCCTCCTTATATGAAGGATAATCGGTTGAGACATTGAATATCAGATTGCTTTCGGCAAGTCAACCCTCAGCGAAGCAGGACTTTCCTCATAATTTTGGAAAGAGGTGGGGTAAGTTTATGAAAAGGTTA
>CAYVLI010000125.1:0-7168 GCA_964452105.1 uncultured Nitrospinota bacterium | reverse complement strand
ACCGAGGTGGATACTGTCGTAGCCAACGATACCGGCTGCATCATGAACATTTCCAGCCGTCTGGGAAAGAAAGGTGAGCGCATCAGGGTGCTTCATCTGGCGGAATTGCTGGCGGGAATGGAATGAGTTTTCGCATTATAGGATAGATTTGAGGTTATCGCTTTGTCCCGGGAACAGAAAAGCTTCAAAAAAAGATATGCCAGGGCCCTCAAAGACGAATTTCTCCAGCAAGCGTTGGAGAGAGCTACCACCCGATTCAGGATAGGGCGCAGTCTTGCCTTGGGGGAGGTAGAGGATCTCGAAGCCCTGCGTAATCTGGGCAAGGATATAAAGGATAACGCCCTGGCCCAGTTGGACGTCAACCTCGGCGCTCTCGCAGATCGCGTGGAGTCGGCGGGAGGGAAGGTATGCTGGGCGAGCACGGCCGAGGAGGCGCGCAAATATATCACCGACCTGGCAAGCCAAAAGGGAGTCAAGCTGGCGGTCAAATCCAAATCCATGACCACCGAGGAGATAGACCTTAACGAGGCGCTGGCCGAGGCGGGGGTGGAGGCGGTGGAGACGGACCTGGGAGAGTACATCATACAGCTTGCAGGAGAGAAACCCTCTCACCTTCTGGCCCCTGCCATCCATAAAACAAAAGAGCAGGTGGCTGAGCTGTTTTCCAGGAAATTGGGCGAGGACTATCCATCCGATATCAGCATCCTGACACAGGCAGCCAGAAAATCGCTGCGGGGGAAATTCCTTGCCGCCGACATGGGGATATCGGGCGGCAACTTTGCGGTTGCTGAAACCGGCACGGTGGTGGTGATAACCAATGAAGGCAACGGCCGCCTGGTGACCTCTCTTCCTCCCATCCACGTGGCCGTGGTAGGAATCGAGAAGGTTATCCCCGCGTTAAGCGACCTTGCGGTGCTGCTCAAGCTTCTCATCCCCAGCGCCGCCGGCCAGAAGATATCCAGCTACGTTACCATGGTCTCAGGCCCCAGAAAAGAGGGAGAGTTGAACGGACCCCGGGAGTTTCACCTGGTGTTGCTGGATAACGGGCGCTCTCAGATACTGGGAAGCGAGTATCGCCAGGCCTTGCGCTGCCTTCGCTGCGGGGCCTGCCTCAACGTATGCCCCGTTTACGCGAAGATAGGGGGCCACGCATACGGCTGGGTTTATCCGGGGCCCATCGGCGCTGTGCTGACCCCGCTTTACAAGGGGTTAAAGAAGCACAGGGACCTGCCTCACGCGTCGACTCTTTGCGGCGCCTGCCTCGAGGTTTGCCCGGTGATGATAGACATACCGGAAATGCTCCTCAAGCTCCGCAGGGATGAGGCGGAGCAGAAGCAGGGGAGTCTGCGGGAGAGGTTGGCTTTCAAGGCCTGGGGTTACGGTGTGGCGAGCGCGGGGAAATACAATTTCTTCTCTAAACTGGCCAGAGCGTTTCAATCCCCCTTCGTTAAAGATGGAAAAGTTACCAGACTTCCCTTCCCCGTTTCCGGATGGGCGAAGGAGAAGGAATTTCCACCTCTGATAAAGAAGTCGTTCCGTGAGCGTTGGTCGGCCATGGAAGACGATGAACCATCGGAAGGGCGTGAGGATAGGAGATAGCGGGTGGAACCCCATAAGATAAGGGAAAAATTCCTGGGGAAGGTGAGCGAGGCTCTGAATGACGGCAAGATCGCGCCTGTTAGAAAACGAGCCGGGCTCAAAGCCCCGGATTTTCCGTTTCAACCGGAAAAAATAGAACTTCTTGCCAGGAAGTTCATAGCTGAAGCGGTGCGGGTTGGTGTACTCGTTCACCGGGCCGCGGATGCCGAGGAAGCCAGGAAGCATCTGGAAAATATCGCCCGGAAGTATGAGGCCAGACTCGCCGTCATCTGGGATGACCCACTGTTGGACGAGTTAGGTGTGGATGCCTTATTGAAGGAGATGGGAGTTGAACTGGTCAGCGATAAGCTGAGGGATTCATCTGAGACAGGAGGAGGTGGAGCCGCATTCGGGAACGAACTGGAGGAGGTTCGTAAAGGCATCAACGAGCGTGCGGCTGAGGCGACCCTGGGCATTACAGGGGCTGACTATGCCATCGCTGAAACGGGCACGCTGGTTCTGATTGCTGCTGAGGGGAGAGGGCGTTCCATAAGTGCGCTTCCTCCGGTCCATGTCGCCGTAGTTGAAACGGAAAGATTGGTATCTTCGATGGAGGAGTTTCTCGCCCTGAAAAGCGAGAAGGAAGGGAACGACATCCCCGGCCTCGACAATTACATATCTTTCATTACCGGCCCCAGCCGCACAGGCGACATCGAGCTGGCGCTGACCATAGGCGTTCATGGCCCCAGGGAACTGCACGTGGTCCTTCTGGGTGCGGGGCAGGAGCCCAAGTGACAGGGGCGGCAGGGTCCCCGGCATATACTCCTGCATCACACAATTACTGGTAGGTAGCACGATTTAAAACCCGAAGTTATATTCAATAAAAAGGAGAAGCTCATGCCCATCGTCACCATTCAGATGTGGGAAGGCAGGTCGGAGCAGCAGAAGAGGGAAGTGGTGAAGGCCATCACCGATGCCATGGTGGAGAAAGCGGGCACCAAACCGGAGGCGGTGCACGTGGTCATATATGATATACCCAAGAGCCACTGGGGCATCGGCGGAGAGCTCTGTTCGGACAAACATTGAATCTCGTCCCGGGTTCGTTCGACTGTGCTCCCGGCCGAGTGATTGTAAAGGATCGTTATCCCCGTGTGCAGAAGGGGATTCGCCCTCGTTAAAAGTGTCGTACGCGCGTCTTGGAGCTCATATCGGCATCCGATTCTCAAATGAGCGCATTTGTATAGAGGTTTATGGCCGTGTCCATGCCACGGCTTTCAAGCTACTTGCCCTTGCGTGTGGCCAGGGTGCCGGGCGTCAGGTGTGCGCCGCCGTTTACGTGTATTTCCACTCCGTTAATGTACGCAGCCCTGTCGGAGGCCAGAAAGGCGACAAGATACGCTATCTCGCGTGTATCGGCGAACCGTCCTGCGGGGATGAGCCGCATCTGCGCTTCCCTGATTTCATCCGGCATGGCCCTGACCAGCGGCGTTTCAACCATTCCCGGCATAACCGCGTTACAGGTGATTCCGTGTGCGGCATATTCCAGGGTCACCGCCTTGGTGAAACCCAGTATTCCCGCCTTGCTGGCGGCGTAGGCGGCCTGCCTGTGGATGCCTCCCGTGGCTGCGCCCGACGACATGTTAATTACCCTTCCCCAGCCCTTTTCCACCATGCCGGGCAGGACTTCCTTAACGCAGTTGAACGCACCGGTCAGGTTGACAGAGAGTTCGTGGTCCCAGGATTCTCTGTCCAGGTCTGTTAATGCATGAATGTTGGAAACGATGCCGGCGTTGTTCACCAAGATATCGATGGGCCCCAGAGAGTTTCGCACCGACTCCACGCCATCCCTCACCTGCTCGGAATTGGAGACATCCATCTGCACCAGATGCGCCCTTCTTCCCAGGCCGGTTATGACCTCATCGGTTCGGATGTCCTCATCGGAACCCGACTCCCTCCGGGGGACGGAGTAATATCTCTCACCGGAAAACGCAGTCCATTTTACGTCGGCAACCCCCACATCGGCGCCCTCTTCGGCGAGGACCGTGGCGATTGCTCTTCCTATCCCTCTTGCTGCCCCCGTGACCAGGGCCACCTTTCCTCTTAACAACATAATCATTCCTCTCTCATCCGAACCTTGCGCAAGACCTCCATATCTTATTAACTTTTCCCGGGATACGACTATATTTATAACTTTAAGACAAGGCAAGGTTTTTGAGAGAGGATATGATTATATATCGTATTCTCCACTCCTTCTCCTGAAGGTTGTCTGTGCGCTGGGAATCCTTGTAAAGGCTGATATTAGCCTGTATAATGAGATGGAGGATGTTCGTAAACATCAGCCATGCGGGAAAGGCGGCGCCGCGATGTGGCTTTTTTTAATAAGTGTTGTCGTTATTTCGCTTTCCGGGGTCATGATGCCTGGGCCCGTTTTCACGGTCACCGTGGCAAAGGGGCACGAAGACTCCCTGGCCGGTGCAAAGATAGGCGTAGGGCATGGAATAGTCGAAGTTCCCATGATGGCGTTGATATATTTTGGGTTCGGAGGTTTTTTCGCCTATGCCCCGGTGAAGGCAACCATAGGCATAGTAGGCGGTTTCATGCTCCTGTATATGGGGTATGGCATGATCAGGGAACGCGGCAAGCTGGCCGAGGAAGGAAGTTCCCTGCCTTATAATTCGTACACTGCGGGCATCCTCACCACCGTGGTAAACCCTTATTGGTTTCTCTGGTGGGCTACCGTGGGCGCGGCCCTGGTGGGTAAATCCATAACCTATGGCATGATCGGTTTCGTGCTCATGGCCATGCTCCACTGGCTGTGCGATTTCTTCTGGTCATTGGTGATCTCAACGAGCGTTTTCAAAACCAAGCACCTGTGGAGCAGGAGAATCCATCAATACGTTTTCATCGGTTGCGGCGTAGCCCTGGTGGGTTTTGGGGCCTGGTTCATCGAATCGGTAATACGAGGAGGATAAACCCTCCTGGGTTGAACATGAAAACTGTGCGAAATCTCTTTCAAATTCTTCTCCCCGCCATCTTGATTTCTCTGCTTTTAGGCATCTATGGGTGCGACAGGGACGCCGACAAGAAAGCGGCCGTAGAGGAACATATTCTGGTAGTGCCAGTGCGGGTGAAGCAGGTGCCTTTCAGTGATTTCACGACCTACGTCAAGGCTACAGGCAGGCTGAGGGCCGTTGATGACGTGCTGGTGAAATCCGAAGTCTCGGGAGTAATCGTGGAGGTCCCTCTGGACGAAGGCGACCGGGTGCGGAAGGACCAGCTTCTGAGCAGAGTCGATGAAGAGGCATACAGGTATAATTACGAGGAAGCTAAAGCCGCGTTCCAGCTGGCTCAGATCGAATTGCGCAAGATGAAGAAGTTGGTGCGCCCTCAGGAGCTAAAGGCCAGGAAGGCCGCCCTCGAAAGCGCCGAAGCCTCTTATCAGAAGGCCCTGAAGGATTGGGAGCGTATTCAACGCCTCTATCAGCAGGAGATCGTTTCCAGGGAGTTGTACGATCTCAACCGCTCGAAGATGGAGGTGGCCGAAGCCAGGCGCAAGGAAGCCCAGGAGAACTACGAGCTTGCAATAGAAGGCGCCCGCCAGGAAGATATCCAGATGGCTCAGGCCAGTGCAGACCAGGCGCAGGCCAGGATGAGGTTAGCTGAAAAAAAGTTGGGGGATTGCCGTATAACCTCTCCAATCTCGGGTAAAGTGGCGCGGGTTCTGGTAGAAAAGGGCGATACAATAGCAGTGGGCGCCCCCATAGCAAACGTGGTCAACACCCGGAAACTCGAAGTCGAGGTGGGGGTGGTGCAGGAAGATGTGATTTACCTCAATGAAGGCACTCCGGCATCGTTGTTCGTGAACGTTTACCCGGGCCGCCGGTTTAATGGCATCATTACTTATGCCGGTATAAAAGCTGATCAAAAAGAAGGGGCCTTTCCGGTAATTATCGAGGTGGAAAACAACGACGATATGCTCAGGCCGGGGATGATAACCACGGTGCGTATTCCGAAGCAGAAGGTTTCGGGAGCGTTGGTGGTTCCCCGCGACGCCGTGGTGGAAAGAGGGAACGCTCTCTTCGTTTTCACGGTGATGGACGGGGTTGCGCATCAGAAGCAGGTAACGCTGGGGGCCATGCAGGATCAGGAAGTGGTGATTCTGTCGGGACTTGAAAAGGGGGAAAAGGTGGTCGTTCAGGGCCAGGAAGTCCTGCAAAACAACACTCGTGTAACTGTGCAAGGCTCGGAGATGTAGGCTCTCTCCCGGAGAGCTGCACCCCCGCCCCATGGTTCGAGCAGCTAACCGAATAGCCGGACGGATAGAGCGCCCGGCCGATTTTTTTACGGTGGTCATGAATATTTGCGGTTTTTCTGTAAAACAGCCTGTGCTGGTCAACCTCTTTTTCATCATTCTCATAGTTGCCGGCGTCTTCTCCTATTTTTCACTCCCCACCGAGCTGGACCCTGAAGTATCGTTGGAGTCCGCCATTATCATCACATATTATCCGGGCGCAGCCCCGGAGGAAGTCGAAAAGTTCGTCACCATCCCCATAGAGGATGAAATCAAAGATGTAGACGGCATTAACAGGGTCGTATCCACTTCGGCCGAAAGCGTTTCTTCCATATACGTGGAGTTCAGGTCGGATATCAAAAACTTCAAGGAAGCGGTGCGGGACCTCCGGTTCGAGGTGGACAAGGTTAAGGACCTTCCCAAGGATATCGAAGAAGACCCCCAGGTCATCGAGCTGAACACCAGCGAATTTCCCATCATCAACGCCATTATAAGCAGTGATCAGCTTTCCGAGAGAGAGCTCAGAAAAGTGGCTGAAGATCTCAAAGACGATATCGAGGCGGTGAAGGGGGTGGACGAAGTCGAACTGGCCGGTGTTCGCGACAGGGAAATATGGGTGGAGGTGGATTCTCGCAAGCTTTACGGCTACAACCTCAGCCTCCGCCAGGTCGTGGATAGTATAGCCAGACGCAACCTTAATGTCCCGGGAGGCGACCTGGATGTGGGACACAGCGAATACCTGGTGAGGGCGGTCGGCGAGGTGGACGAACCGGAGCAGCTCGCAGATGTTGTAGTCAAGGCCGAGCCGGACGGGAAGCACATCAAGGTGAGAGACGTAGCCCTGGTGCGGGATACCTTCGAAGAAGCCAAGACCCTCTCACGCTTATGGCGGAAACCCTCCATCTCCATGCTCATATTGAAGGAGAAAGACGGAGCATCGATACGCATAGTAAAGGACGTAAAGAAGGTAGTCGATGGTTATCTCAAGACCCTTCCCGCAGAAGTAGAAGCAGCCTATGTCAACGATACCACCTTTTACATTGACGAAATAATGCACCGCATCAAAAGCAACGCCTTCATCGGTATAATTCTGGTCTCCTTTGTTCTCTATTTGTTCCTGGGGGTCAGGAATTCCATTTTCGTGGCGATAGGCATCCCCTTCACCTTTTTGACCACTTTTGTTTTCATGGACTTCATGGGGCTTACTCTTAACCAGGTTACTCTCTTCAGCATGGTCCTGGCGCTGGGCATCATAGTAGATGACGCCATAGTAATAATTGAAAACATTTATCGTTACCT